>JAGLZJ010000125.1 GCA_023131555.1 Candidatus Bathyarchaeota archaeon
CCATTGTCAAAAATGGATAAAGTCCCGCACATCACAATCATATGTCGCGTTTACAGCGGAATTCGAGGATTCTTTTGGACGAATACTATATGAATCCTACATGTTAACAGGAGAAAAATCAAACCTGACCAGAGCAATTGGGATTTATTCTGAAGCCATTGAGAAATTTAAGAAAATCGATATGCCAAGTCGTGTCGCTGAATCCTTCTGGAAAATAGCCAGAGACGAAGATTTACTTGGTAGATATTTGGATGCGTCAGAAAGTTTCGAAGAAGCCTACAAACAATACATGATTGCTTCTCGAAAAATCCATCAATTCGAGGTTTTCTATCAAGATTATGCTTCATACATGAAAGCGTGGAGTGAGATTGAAAAGGCAAGAGATTGCCACGCAAAGAAACGGTATGAACAAGCCAAGGAAAATTACGAGAAAGCAGCAAGTATCAAAGAATCAATTGAACGTTGGAATCACCTCAGTTCAAATTATTTTGCATTAGCAAAATTAGAAGAAGCGGAGAACATAAGTCGATATGGACAAGCTGACGAAGCACGTAAGCTCTTCCAACAGGCAATAAGGCTGTTTGATGGAGCAAAAGAATCCATTACTGCTAATGTAAAAAAAATCAAAGATGCAAATCAAGAGAAAATCACGGTCGAGCTTGACTGGACCATAAATTCAAGAAAAGAATATTGTATTGGGAGAATTGCCTTAGAAGAAGCAAAGATCCTTGATAGACAAGGTGATCATCTATCCAGCGCAGAAAAGTTTGGTGAAGCAGCAAAGATTTTTGGTGAGTTATCTGAAAAATCATCATCAAAGGGAGAACTTCAAGAGCTACAGCCGATAATTTTCCTTTGCAAAGCATGGGAAAGAATGATGATGGGTGAAGCAAAGACATCACCCTCAATGTATAAAGAAGCTGCTGAACTCTTTGAACAAGCCAAGGAGTATATTCCTGATCAGCAAACGAGTTTATTGGCTTTGGCTAACAGCAACTTCTGCAAAGCACTTGAAGCGGGAGCGAAGTATGAAGCGACAAGAGAACAGGCGCTATATACAACAGCAAAGAAATTCATGGAAGCAGCGTCAAATTCCTATCTCAAAGCTGGCTTTACCACAGCCTCGGATTACGCAGTTGCCACACAACGCCTCTTTGATGGATACGTATACATGGAAAACGGAAATAAAGAGGCAGACCCAGAAAAACGAGTTAGATACTACGCGATTGCTGAAAAAGTGCTCCAATCCTCAACTAAACTATATGAAAAAGCAAAACACATCGAGAAAGCCAAGCAAGTGCAACAACTTTTAGAGAAAGTCAAGGAAGAACAGACGCTAGCAACATCTTTAAGCGAAGTCCTAAATGCACCAACAATCGCATCATCAACAACAGGATTCATCACTCCCGCACCTTCGAAAGAAAAAGCAGTTGGCCTAGATGAATTTGAACATGCTAGTATCCAGAGCCATCTCACGATTCCTGAAGAAGTAGTTATGGAAGAAGATTTTGAGATCCAGCTAGATCTCGTTAATGTGGCAAAGAGTCCGGGATTATTAGTAAGAATAGCAGATTTCATACCAAAAGAACTCAAATTAAGTGAAGCACCCTCTAACTTCACTATTGAGAACGGTTCGATCGAATTAGGTGGTAAACGGTTCGAACCTCTCAAAGTGGAAACAATCAGAATAATAGCTCAAGCAACAGATTATGGAGTTTTCAAAGTAAATCCCAAAATTATCTATTTAGACGACACGGGGCAATTCCAAACAAGCACGACAAAAGTAGTCTTCCTAAAGGTCCAACCTACAACTAAAAAATCAGGGAAAGCTCCAAGATTAAGAAAGTACAGATTAATCTATAAAGACTTGCTTGAAGAGCACCCGAGAACTCCAAGAAATGAATGCAGGGTTGCTATTGCACAAATTGGAGTATCTCAATCAGGCGATATACTGGGTGAGTTTT
Organism: Candidatus Bathyarchaeota archaeon; assembly: GCA_023131555.1. Lineage (GTDB taxonomy): Archaea > Thermoproteota > Bathyarchaeia > Bathyarchaeales > SOJC01 > JAGLZJ01. Next base: position 1,965 of record JAGLZJ010000125.1, read on the forward strand.
ATGAGGAAAAAGGAAAGGGACTCTTTGGACTACGTCCTGACAAGGTTGAAGCTGTAAGATGCAACATCAGAAGCTTGGTTGAAAAAGCACACGAAAAGAATGTAGACATCTTACTTTTCCCTGAACTAACAATCGATTTTAACTACAAACAACTTCTAGAAGAAGTAATCAATCTATCCAAAAAATATGACATGTATATTATTCCTGGATCGTATCATGATCAGAAGACCAAGTTCAATGTTAGCATTGTAATTGGTCCAGATGGGATTCTCTGGCGGCAAAAAAAACATATTCCGGCAATTATTCATCACGAGGGAAAAAGATTCACAGAAGGTATTGAAGTTCAAGGAACTGGAGAGACAATAGTATGCAATACAGAATTTGGTAGAATCGCAATCGCTATCTGTAGAGACTTCCTTGACATGGACTTGAGAGTGGAAATGAAGAATTTCGATCCCCCAATAGATCTTGTTTTCAATCCTGCCTTCACCCCCGTCACAGCAGATTTCCGAGCAGTTCATTTCGATGCACGAAGATCAATCTACACCTACTGCTTCTTCGCTAATGTTGCAGAATTTGGTGACTCTTTTATTTACACACCGGAAAAAGAACGGGTTGAAAGAACAATCTCTCCAAAAGAAGAAGACATAATTTTTAAAGATATTGACCTTTTCAGTTTAAGATCAGTACGAAGAAACTGGGAGAAACAGAAGAAACGGTTCATTCAAAGTACTAAGTAGTTCTATATCATATGATCACGTGCACGTGATGCTTCGTCTTGCTCTTCTCTCCAACCGTTTTCAAGAAGACAGAGTAAGGCTTTGGCGCTGGATGTTGTTTTCGGTGATTTTCAATACTGACAGCCGCTTCATAATTCTTTTCCAAGCCACCGAACACGCTATTCAGTGTTAGTGTACGCACACAACGTGAGTGTTGGTAGGTTCAACATGGGGAATGCTGCTCGAGGAAAGAAGGCAGTCAGCAATGTGATAGTGACCGTGCTGAGCCTTGTCATATTGGCCATCGTCTTTGCCAACGTTATTCTCTGGAATTATGACATGAACCAGCTTGATTGGGAGAAGAT
>JAGLZJ010000126.1 GCA_023131555.1 Candidatus Bathyarchaeota archaeon
AATCCTGACGATCCCAGGACAGCAGGGTGCATTTTAGAGGAGATTATCATATCCACTTGATCAAAGAGCGATTTATACTCTTCAACGGTCTGCGCGCAGTGAAGCTTCACATGCTCATGGTTCTCCATTCTGCTCATTATCTGCTCGCAGATCCATAGATCGTCAAACCTGAACCCGCTAACGTAGTGTGGCAGAAAAAGAATTGAAAACCCGTGTTTCTCAGCAGCCACATCCAACGCCTCAGAATGCGCGATGATGTATCGTTCGACCTCTTTCTTGGAGAGACTGTGGCTGTACACACCTGGCGCGACAGCGACAATGGGCTTAGTCAAGCCGCTCAGAACAGCATCGTACCGTGAATGGAAGAGGATGGCAGTATCGTATGTCAAGGTTCTCGAAGACGTGATCGCCAGTTCGTTAAGTATTCCCCAAGAAATCTCGTCCCTTATTAGAAGATGGTTAAAGCTGTTCAGTGCAAGTCGTGATAGGAATTTTCCTATCTTGGTGCGGAATGGACCGACTGAATTAGGGAACAGGATGACAGGGCGGTTCAGAGATTTGGAGACGAGAATCTCAAAGGTTCGAGCGGTCAGCATCGTCCACCAGGTTGCAGCCCAGTAAGGATTCAGCGGAAGCATGGAAGCAGTTTCCTTAAAGCTCTCGTCACTGTGGGATATGATTAGATCGCATTTGCTCAAGCGTTCAATGGCGTTCCTTCGGTATGGGGCCCGCAACCCGAGTTTCACAGCAATGATGGACAGCAGCGACAGAGAAATCTGCAAACACATGTAGATTATGGTGCTGAGCATTAAGATCTTGTAGCTCATGCTCTCTCTTTTCACACCGTATCTTCTAGCCAGCTGATCTGCTTTCTCATAAGGAACGTCGACCATTGGCGGAATTATTGCATCCAATGGAAGATTCAGCTTCCGAACGCCGGCTAAATCCGTAGTGGAGGCTGAAATCGTAACTTTCTTCTTGAAGAGACTGTTGAGTGTAAGAACGTCGGTTTTGAAAAGCGCTTGAGTCCCCTTGTTACCCATGCTGCCTACATGGATGAAGTGGATTCTCGGATTAGGCTTCTTCTGCATTGGAACACCGGGGTTCAAATCATACATAGAAGTTTGTAGAGTCCATAATAGAGCCGGAGTAGTGGAAAGGGGACGTAGGTGAGAAGAGTTCTGACCGATTTCTTGGTGGATGAACGGATGTTTATGTAGACATAGAGCGTTCTTAGAAGGGAGAATGGAGAATGGTTGTTAGCCGGTTTAGGGGTGAACATGGGTCTCTGCATGCCTAGAGCAGCAAATAGGCGTAGGCGCAGACTTAAATCGGATTTCTTGAACTTCAGATTTGTCCACTGAGATTGATGGACTTTCTCGGCAGTCACGGCTCTTAGCCGTATTTTCTTTGAGGTTTCTGCCAGCTTCAGTATTCGTTCCCCGCGTTTAGTTCTGGCAACGATGATTGACACTCCATATTGATCCTTCTTCATTTCTGGCAACCAAGCGTCTCCGAAAGATATGTCAGCCAGCTCAGCTGATTGATCTGGACACATAGCACAGCGCATGGGTGTGAAGAAGTAGGATGCGAACATCGACCAATACGCGTTCCATCCTCCCGTCAAAGGTATACGTTTTGTGCGATGGGATGTTCTGATGGACATGAATCCAGGCCATCCACCGCCTCTATATTTGAGTTCAGACACGTCTTCTTTTCTAATCATCATCTTTCTCAGAATCGAATCGGTTCCGGCGAAGTTTACTGCGTGGGAGCAGAGGAGGCCGAGACGTAGCACAATTCGCTTTCTCAGGGTTGCAACGCGTTCTTCGGCTTTTCGAATACCGTGAATGTGGCACGGTAACCCAACAACTGCGTATCTTCCGTCTTCATCAAGTATCTGTTTCAGGGCTTCGTTAGCAGCTACCGGGCAATATTTGGATCTGGCAGCAGTGGCCAAATCATCTGTGTTTCTTGCGATGAAAGCCTCAGGCTCAAAGGGCTTGTCTTTTCTCATACCGATGACGAGGGCACCGTCGATCATGTTCTCTTCAAGGGCGTAACTCAGGAGCTGAGTCACGAGTCCACCTGAGGCGCAATTGTATCTTATGCTGGATTCAGTTGAATAGCCTAGGTAGCATCGTGAGTATCTGCCAATTCCAGCATCGTTCACCTTCGCCCCATTCATCTTGGTGCTCAGCCTCTCGAAGTTAACCAAGTGTCCTGGGCATGTCGCCATGCAGAGTCCGCAATCGATGCATTCTGTTAAGGTGATTTGGGGAGTGTAGATGTCTTCTTGGATTGTCATCTTAATAGCTCCGCTAGGGCACACACCAGCACATGTTCCACATCCACAACAGAGTCCTGCGTCAGTAATTCGCCTAATAGTCGTCAAGAGGCAGTCACTCGCTAGTGTTTTCCACGCATGTGGCTAATATATCCAAGAAAGACAGCGGAAGTCGAGGCGATTAGTGTCAGCAGTTGCAGGATACTCTTAGGATTGAAAATCCGCTTCATCCTTGAAGGAATTGCGACTCGGAGAAGATACTTCATGTAGTAGCCCTCGTAAGCTAGCGCTGTTCGGGCGTTGGATGAATTCAGTTCAGCAGTTATTGCTGCTTTTGAGATGCCTTCATAGAAGGAGCGTTTCCAGATGTATGGGAGGGAAGCCCTCTGTATGTCAACGTTGTGGTGGACAACTGCAGAAGGGTCATAGATTAGCTTTGCATTTGGGATTTCTCTTAGGATTCTCATCGAGATTTCGGTCTCTTCGTCGCTGAGAAGCGTTGTGCCCATTCTGCCAATGTCGGACTTAAAATAACCAACTTCTCTGAGAATCTCGCTTCTGAAACTCATGTTGCAGCCAAGTGGGTTTCTGACTAAGGATTTTTTTATTGGAAGCCCTTTGTATGAGCAGCCAATTATCCAATCCAGCTCTTCAGGGAACCATTGTGGACGGTGCCCATGCCATTTTGGCGCAACGAAGCCTCCGACACCCATGACATTGGGGTCTCTGTAATTT
>JAGLZJ010000127.1 GCA_023131555.1 Candidatus Bathyarchaeota archaeon
CACTTCCAGTAGTTCTCGGCGAAACAAACCTCAGCTACAAATTCAGCGACGGCACAGACCCAAGAATCCAAGAGATGATCGGCGCAGTCCACACCGCCCTCGTCATACGGCAATGCGTATTGGAAGAAGTGAACTTCCACCTGTACTGGGAATTCCACGACCGAGCTTCAGAATCAGCGAACCACCCGGGATATGGCTTCGGCATGGTCAACACCGACAACTACAATCCATGGTACCCCTACTACGTCCAACAGTGGATCGGCACCAACCTCCACGTAGGAGACCAGCTGGTTGAAGTCGAATCAACCAGTGAGGACATCAGAGCCCTCGCCTGGATCCACGACACAACCGTGAACATACTCCTAATCTCAAAGACGGAGTCGACTCAGATACTTGAGCTACAGGGGGTCTCAAGAGACCTGACTATTTACTGGATCGACGACACAATACCCTTCACAGAAGCAGCCGTACAAACCGACACAATCGAAGACGGTGAACAGATAACGCTGAACGGCTACACCGTCGCCCTAATCCAGACATCAACCTAGACCATTTTTAGTCGTTGGTCTTCAACAACTGCAGACGCCAATTGTCATATATGCGATGGCTTTTCCCGTAGTCGACTTCCTCGAAAGGATTCAACCCCAGGCTGAAGAGGTAAAAGTTGTCCTCCAACTGGGTCTTAAGGATGTAATCGGCTTCGCTGAGTGCTTCCTTCACCGCCGTAGAGTTGGGACCGGTCGTGTACGGGTAAGAGAGGCCGATTGAGATGACAGCATACTCCTTCAATGGATCATGATACCGGATGTAGAGGGTGAATTTCCCAATGAGGGTCACGTCTTGAGGCACATTGCTGGCGAAGTACGCTGTACCCGCAAGCTGGGTTTCAGTCGCCAACCGGTAGGTGTCTCCGCCGTACTGAGCGAAGACGTTGAGGAACATCAGCGACGCCAACACGACGACAAGAATCCGCGGTTTATGCATTAGGAGACTCACACAGAGGAAACTCAGCGGGACCAAACCAAACATGAAAGCCCGCTGATATGCTTCATGCGCGCCATATTCCCCCGCAAAAGCGAACGCGCTCAGCATCACGAGAAGCACCACGTTAAAGAGAACGTAGTCTCCACGCACGCCACGCCGTTCAGCCTGCGGACGCCTACGGATTCTCCACGCGTATAACATTGCCACCACAGCGATGAAGCCACCCAGCAGAACGATGCCCCAGGAAGAAGCAAAGTTCACCAGCATCGCTTCTGAGCCGACGATCCGGCTTGGTTCAGAATACAATGAGATTCCTCGAGCCCCCCTCAATATGTCGACGAAGTGCTGAACAGCCGTGTTGAAGAAGCCTCGAGCGAAGAGGCTGTTGTACCCAATCCAAACCGTGAGGGACGTGAGAAGAAGCCGAGAAGTCACAGTGGACTTCCGTTTCAGAACAAGCCGACTCGTGAAGAAGAGGGCTACTATAATGATGAGGGACATGAAGGATGTGAGAGGATGCAGAAACGTCGTCAACGTAAACAAGATGATGAAGATGGCGATCAACGCTCTCTGATGCCGTCTCTCGTGGAAAAACAGTGCAGACACGATCCAGAGAATCAAGAGGAAGAAGACGTAAGCGATTCCTTGAGGACCAAAATAATGCTGCCGTATGAAGAAACTGCTCAGTGTCCACGCAGCACCAAAGATCGCGTATGGGAGCTTCAGAGTCACCCTCAGAATCAGGACTGCAAGCAAACCATACATGGCAATCGAGAACAACGGAAAGAGCTTCAGCAGGATGCTGTGGGGAATACCGGTGACGAGAAGGAACTCGCTCGAAAAATACAGGAACAAAGGCCAATCAAAGTAACTCACTAAAGTCGTTGCAGGTCGATCAACCAGGTAGCCGATATCCGTGATGAGGACACTCTCTCCGAAGGGATAGTAGGAGTTGCTGATCCAAGTGGGTACCCTGACGATCGCAGGACAGACGTAGAGGTAAGCGACAGTCAGGATGAAGGCAAGCGTCAGGTAATGCTTCGAGTGCCTCCCGACATACCAAAGCGAAGCCACCAAAGCTAGGCCTATCCAGTACACTTCAGGCAATTTACCTGGAAGACCCAAAGTGTCAGGCTCTATCCAAAGCACTGACGTAGAGACCATGGTGAAAACCAAGAGAACCACGGAAACAGCAACGATCCAGAGAGGGCTTTTCAAGACACTTGTACGCGACTGCAATCCAAGTGTAGTGTTCACTGCTTCAAGTTCCCCTCCTGCATTGAAGAATCTTCATGCAAAGGCCTTAAGACGGGTCCACTCCCTGTATCAGTGACACTCAGATATGACAGCCATTAATTTACCGCTTCTATGAACCGGGATCTCATCCAGGAAACTCACCCGTAAATCAACCTGCGCTTCATCTATGGCGAGAACGCGCCTCAAATGCGAAACCAATTCAACCTCGAAGACGCCTTCAGCCAAACCGCTCTCTTTCATTTTAATCTGCAGCTCGATTAAATCCGGTTTTCTCTGGATGACGCGAAACTTGTCAACCTGTCGATAATGTTGAAACATGTGCATACCGATGGTGAATGCTCGGGGAGTGAGGCTTCGGCCGTTCGGCAGCACCAGCAGAGAGTCTTTCCTGCCTTCAACCACGTGCATTAGAGGCAGAGATCTCCCGCATTGACACGAGTTACTGGATGGTGCTCCGATGTCGCCGATCGCATATCGGATAAGGGGCATCGCATAATTGAATAGGCTTGTGCAGACTATCTCACCCTTCTCGCCGAGAGACACGTCCTCGCCCTCGTCTAGAAACTCCATGATAATTGCGTCGGCGTCTATGTGATACTCCTGTCGACATGGGCACTGCCAGGCCATTCTCTCGAACTCGACGCTTGAATACTGATCGTAGAAGGGAGCTTTCATCGTTCTTTCTACGAAACGCCGAGAATAATCATCTGCAAGTTCAGCGCCTCCAATGAGGAACCTCGGACGTATCGTCTCAAT
>JAGLZJ010000128.1 GCA_023131555.1 Candidatus Bathyarchaeota archaeon
GATGCAATTGGTGTGCTCAGTTTGCCGAAAGGTTCATACAACATCAAAGGGCGACCAATGTCCTGTTTGTGGTTCTAGACCTCCAAAAACATACGAATTCTCCAACAGCGACGACTACCTGAAGAAAGAAACGGAGGCAGTCAAAGAGTGGAGAAAAGCCGTCGGGCTTGAGGGACTCGTTGGAGGCTTAGAATACGTTGTAATAAACACAGAGGAGACCAGACAACAAGAAGCAATAATGGAGCTCTTAAAAATCACTGGACTAAAGGTCACAAGAGCCTTTGAAACGACAGCCACCAGAACGTGCGTACTAGAAGGCGAGAAACCTCCAGATATTTTGGTGACTGCCCGGAGGGCAAAGACCAATCCATTCAGGTCTTTCAACATCCATCCTAAGTCGAAGCACCTGCCGAATACAAGACTGGAAACCTTCGTCTTTCGAACAACCGACATTGAGAAATATGTCTCAGCGCAGCGTGCTGCCGGAGTCAGATTCTTAACAGACGACATCGTTCACAGTGGCAGTTTCTCTTTCATTCAGACTAGGCCATCAGGCTACACAGGCAACTCCATAGGAGTGGTCGAGTGGAAGAAGGGAAAACGCACTTACACACCGGAAGATGCAGAGGTTTTAGACTGGGAATTCAAAACAACATCAAAGGACTACCTTCGAAGCGTGGGTCAGCTAGATCATACAGCAACAAGGGTGAAAGCTGCAGACAGAGACCCAGCAATCATCGAGTTCCTCTCACTTACCAACTACAATTTCGATTTCGCAATCTACGTCGAAATCTTCAATTCAATTACAAATGTAGCACGCCTGTCTAACAGAGATTTCGCCATGGTTTTCACTTCAGGCATCTCACCCTTCATCAGTGAGGAAACATCTGGACCAACTGAAAGATTCATCCATAATTACGGAACCCGAGTCCACCACATGGCCTTCAAAACCGAGAACATAGAAAATACATTTAATGCGCTCAAGGAAGACGGTGTCAGATTCCTCATAGACTTAGTTGGTTCGCGTGAGGAAGGGTTGAAGCAGACATTCTCGACCCCATCTGCACAAACGCTGCTCGTCAATGAATACATCCACAGGTATGGTGACTTTGACGGATTCTTCACAAGAAGCAATGTAACATTGCTGACTGGAGCCACAGAGAAACAATGAAGAAACCGTTCCATACTTTCATGCACATCGCTAGACGATCTACTGAACGGTCATCCACCCTCTGGATCCATACAATTATTGGAGTGAACAGATGATGATCAAAGCGGTAACTTTTGATCTGTGGAACACCATCTTTTCTGAAGCTCATTATGGAGATCGCCGAGTCGACATTCTGAAGAGAATACTGGTTTGTGAGGGATTCTCGATTGAGACGGATACTCTAAAGACTGCTTATTCTTCGGCAATGAAACTTTTCGAACTCACCTGGAGCGCAAATAGAAGACACGTTGACGCTGAAGAAATGATTGAACACATTCTTGCAGAATTAGGTACTCGACTTCCCCGGAAAGCGAGAAGAAAGGCAATTGATGGATTCGAAGCAGCAATTCTAGATGACCCGCCTCATCTGGAAAACGGAACTGAAGTAGTGTTGAAATCACTGAGTAGCTCCCACAGAATCGGTCTGATATCTAACTCAGGAGTCACACCGGGAAAAATCCTTAGAAAAATGCTGAAAAGTCATAAAATCTACGACTACTTCCAATGCACAGTCTTCTCAGATGAAGTAGGCTACCACAAACCGCACTCAGCGATCTTCAGAGAGGCTCTCGAAGCTCTGGAAGTAAGAGCACAAGAGGTAATTCACGTTGGAGACATGCTCGAAACTGATGTTGCTGGAGCGAAAGCTATTGGAATGAAAGCTGTGTGGCTGAGCATGAGCAAGGACTCCGAAGATTTCAACCCTCAGCCCGATTACAGAATTGAAGATTTGCTTCAACTGCGGGATATTCGAGAATTGTGGAAATAAACTGCTCGATTCCCGATCGAAATCTCAATCGCGTACGCGAATGTGCACAAATACAAATGCTTATATGGATGGATAATCCATCCATGCTCGAATGAAGGCTTTAGCAACCAGACCTCTCGCAGTCCTCACAATATTGTCCGCACTGTGTTTAGCTATTCAACTCACTCCTCGCCCCATTCCAAACGTTGAGTTCACGTCCCTGTTGGTGTTTATTGTCGGAAGCTTCTTCGGTGGCTTTATAGGAGGCGTCCTTGGCGCTCTCGTGATGCTGGCAAACGGATTCTTGTCTCCTTGGGGATTAGCTGGTCTGATGCTTCCTTTCCAGATTATAGGGATGGGGTTCGTTGGACTCGCAGGGGGCTTGTACAGAAAGACGAGAAAGAACTCGACCGGCGTTAGCTCCGTCGCAGAGACAGGGATTCTGGGGGCCTTTCTAACACTCGTCTACGACATCATCACGAACTTCGGGTTCTCAGTGGCCCTCATGCTTACAGGAGTAGCACCCCTCCCAGCGATCATTACTGCACTTGTCTCCGGCGCTCCCTTCTCGCTGATTCATGTCGGCTCTAATCTTCTGATCTTCTCTGCAGCCTTCTTCCCTTTGACAAGGGCAATGAAAGAACTTACTGGAGGTGAAACTAAGTGGAGAAGAGAATCTTTACCTACATAACGATGGGTCTGTTGGTGTGGGCTTTTCTGGGAACTATCGCCACAGGATACTACTTTGTCCAATACAACACGTACGAAAGCGAATACCAGGTACTGGTCGCTCAACTCAATACCTACAACGAGGTAGTCAACAATTTAGTAGATGGTCTCGCAGACTACAATGATCTTGTTAGCGAACTCGATGCCAACATGGAGGATATTAGATCAACACTAGATGGAGTCGCCCTCAAGGTCAACATCCTTCTCAGCTTTGATGCTGAATCTAGGGTTTGGTACAACGATACAGTTCTTCCTTTAGGTGCAACTGCGTTTACGGCGGTCTATTCAGTAGCGGATGA
>JAGLZJ010000129.1 GCA_023131555.1 Candidatus Bathyarchaeota archaeon
GAAGAAATCGCTGTATTCATCCATTGAGAACTGCGCGATATGCGCGCTTATGTATCCCTTAACCTCTCCGTTTGCCTCACACTCTATTCTGCCTGGTTCAACTCGAATCCTGTAGATTGACGTGACCTGTGAAGCAAAACCTGGATTATGGGTCCCAGGCATTGCTATGTAGATGTTTTCGAGGGAAACAAAAATCGTTCTCGCATTTCCCAGTAGCAGTGTTTTGAAAAGCGGCTTCTCCAGATCGTCTTGAATGTTCACACCGATAATCGTCGTATAGGTGTAGCCATAGTCAGTAGTGTTTGAGTATTCGATCTCTGTTGCGGCCACCTCCCGAGATACTTCATTGATTTGGATTCTCGGTAGTCCTACTCCCCTCTCATTGAGGTTCACTGGGGTGTTTATCACAGCATAGGCGTAGTCTCCTATCATCCGTGCATCGTAAAAGAATCCTTCCATTGTCAGGTTCCGTGACAGAGTTGGCTCTTCCCTGTTTGTGATATCATACACAAGGATCTCAGTCTCTTGATTTGCATCGCGCCAATAGTAGGGTTCGAATTTTTCAGACGGAGAGATTTCACGGGTCCCTGATCCATATACAACCAGTTTATCAATGGTTGCGCGTGCGCGCGTGTCGCTGTTTATGAATATGCCCTGAGGTTCCTTTCTTAGCTTGATTTGCGCAAGTACTCCGGCTTCTTCAGGAGGGTAGGCTTTTAGAATATACAGCGTACGGTTGGAGACTATGTAGATATATTCTCCATCAGTCTTCACAAAGTCGATTTCGTCAACGCCTTCAACCTGAATATTTGTGGCAGAGTAGTCCTTGGTGGAAGACGATGCGTCTCCTCGCGTAGATCCACTTTGTAATGTTGCACCCCACTCTTCGGAATAAGGGTAGTACTGCGGAGTCTCTCCTACAAAATCTACAAGTTCTTCATAGGAAGAGAATCTTAAGAGCGGTTGACTGGAAGGGCTAAAGAGAGTTGGTAATCGGCTTAAACTCAGTAAAATTCCTCCCAACATGACTCCGCCGATGAACGCTACCATGCCAATAGCGAGAATCATTCGTTTAGGTACGATGACATTAGGGACGAAACGTAGTAGATTCACTGCAATCCCATCTCAGTATGAGGTTCTTGAGACTTTTAATCCTACATTTTTGAACGGGTGTTCAAACCTTTTGAACGGTACTCTTTAAGCTTCTAAGCTGAATCCACGCCTCAAGAAAGAAGGCTGAGATACTGAAAAGCGAGACTAACAAAACTATTAGGTCTCTGAAACGCAGCTTAAACGACCCAAGCATTAAGTAGGCGACCAGCATTCCCGTGACAAGGGCTCCATAGAAGACTAATCTCGGTATGAGCTTTCCTCTCAGTAGCACAAAACTTCGCAGCGCTTCCACTCGAGCCTTCTCCTGCACAACGTACCCTCCCTCCTGTGAATGTCGGATAAGTTCCATTTCGACAAGTTTGTTGACATGATACTGAGCAAGACTCGGGCTTGAGAGTTTAAGCCCTCTCCACACCTCCCTGACCCCAATGGCTCTCTTTGATGTCAGAATAAACATGTAAACATCCCACGTAGTTCCCGAGAGGTGTTTGCTCTCTTTCACCAAGTGTAGGAATCCTCAAGGAGAAGTATGTTTCAAGACAGATAAATGCGTGTACGACGGAATAGGCTACTGTAATATCTCGTTATTACATCGGTAGCATCTCCAGCAGTTCATAATCGCACAGACCATGCAAGCTATCACCCGGCAGTTCGAACATTCATAGAATATTACGACTCTGCTTCCACAACGCTCGCAATCCCTGAGTTCACTTCTGCTTTTCGGAAACATTGAGAACACAGTCTTGAGCATTGTATTTGAGCACATTCAGCTGCAGAGTGGGCTCGCGGTCCACCATCTCGTGCATTCATGAGGGGGCCATGTGCATGAATTTGCTGGCATTCACCAAGGTTGAGAGCTATGAACCGCAAGCTTGACAGGGGATAATGCTCCAAGGCTCTTAACCTCTATTCGCTATCGAATCTTGGTAGAACTGAGAGTTGAGTGTAAGTGGATACTTACAGGCGCACTCGATCATTGGATACCACGTATCTATTGATGAAGCTGTTTCAACAGTTGGTGAACGTCAAGTGTGTTTGCTACATCCTTTTGGGAGAGCCAACCTCGACGAGCAACTGCGACTCCAAGCTCGAGATATCTGAGTTGACTAACTGTGTGTGCATCAGTTCCGATGGCCATCCTCACTCCTCGTTCCTGCGCAGCTCGACTGTTAACATCGTTCAGATCGAGACGGTTAGGGAACGCATTGATTTCCATCATGACATTCTGCTCAGCAGCTGCGCAGAACACTTCTTCAAGGTCCAGCTGAAGAGATAACCGTCTCTGGATTAGCCTTCCTGTGGGATGACCTATTATCGAAACATGCTCGTTGTGGATAGCTGAAAGAACGCGATTCGTGAGCCTCTTTTTATCTCCTTTGAAGCCTGAATGAATACTTGCCACAACCAGATCAAGATCTTCCAATGCACTGTCCGAGACATCGAGTTTACCATCACCCATGATATTAGCTTCCACGCCTTTGAGCAACCTGAATTCCTCAAAGCCGCGGTTCAGCTTGTCAATTTCAATTGCCTGCTTCTTCAATCTCTTTTCATCGAGGCCTCCTGCAATACCTAACGACTTTGAGTGGTCGCAGATAGCTACGTACGCGAGTCCTAAATCAAGCGCTGACTCAGCGATTTCTCTCAGGGTCGCGGTACCGTCGCTCCAATCTGAATGGACGTGTAGGTCTCCTTTCACATCATCAGAACAGATGAGTTCAGGAAGTTTGCCAGCGATTGCAGCCTCGATTTCACCTCGATCTTCTCTTAGCTCTGGGCAGATATACGACAGGCTGAGGTTACCATAAACCGATTTTTCCGTCTCACCGGCAACTTTCGTGTCGTCTTTCCTTCTGAACAAACCGTACTCG
>JAGLZJ010000013.1 GCA_023131555.1 Candidatus Bathyarchaeota archaeon
GTAGCCATAGCCTTCTTCATTGTTGTTCTCGTTATTATCCAGATTCTGAGAATCAGGTAGATGCGATTTGATCGCGATCCCTTTGCATCTGCGCGCACGTAGGCGTATTTGCAGGCGCGCACCCCTAAGAATACCATATATGCATCGAAGAGGCAAGAATGGAACACGATAAAAATGAGCATTTGCTTTGATCTTTTGGTGAAGTTTCTATGATAATCAGGATGCGAGATTATCATTGGGAGAAAGACTTTGAGTCCTGTCGAAGGTTTCTGGCAAACATATTCAGCATAAGGAAAACCTACACAAACTGGATACCATCAGAGTTGGAGAATCTGAAATTCGGTCCAGGTGGAACAGAATATGAAGACGGTGAGGATGAGTATCTAAAGATCTGGGAGGCATTCGATGAAACCCAACAGAATGCATTAAGGATTACTGCAATATCTTACACAAAGCCTTCTGGAAATTGTTGGCTTTCTGTTCATCCCAATGATACATCCGTGGTAAGAGAGATCGTTTTATGGATGCAGAATCGGGTGAAAGAAGTGGAAATGAAGCTTGTTGTCGATGACAAGGACGAGACCCTTATTCTGCTATTATCAGATTTTGGATTCTCAAAAGGTGAAATTGAGGGGGACAAACAAATACGACCCATAGATTCGCCAGTTCCAACATATAGTCTACCTGAAGGATACACAATACGAAATGCAGTCATCGAGAAGGATTTCAAGGAGTATCGTGAGGTTCAGATGACGGTCTTCCCCCACATTGTAAGCATGTCTAAGGAGCTGCTTAAAGTTTATAGTACTGCTTCTTTCTATAGAGAAGATCTTGACATTGTTGCAGTCGGTCCAGATGGTAAATTTACGGCTTTCTGCACGGCAAGAATTGATCCTCGGAGCAAGATTGCTGAACTTGAACCCGTTGGAACACATCCTGATCACAGAAAGCTAGGATTGGCAAGAGCCGTGATTTGCGAGAGCCTTAAGCGCCTAGAAAAGCATGAGCCATCTGCAGTTGTCATCTTGGGAGCAGCTCCAACTGATGGAGCTAGGCGGTTGTATGAGTCGGTGGGATTTGTAAACGAAGGTGCACGACATTACTGGGTCCATACGGTTTGATGACCCGCACGCGCAGAAAGTGGCGGTCTCCAGTTGTGCCATAAGAACGAATGGTGCCGAGAGCCGGGTTTGAACCGGCGACAACCCGGTCTTCAGCCGGGTGCTCTCCCAAGCTGAGCTATCTCGGCAACGCATCAAGATCATGCATCAGGTCTTCTTTAAATTTTCTGAAACGCTATTCATGTGGCTCTGGAGTAGGATAGACCCAAAGATAGAAAAAACTCTGAGACACAATAGGACTGTCTAATAGAGAAGTGGGTGAAACTTGTGGAAGCATACATATTGGTGAACTGTAAAGCCGGTAAGTCGTGGGAGATAGCTAGCGATGCTCTCAAGATCGAAAACGTGAAGATGTCCAATGCAGTTACAGGTCAGTTTGACGTTGTCGCCTACCTGGACTTTCCCAACATGGAAGTCCTGACAGATATCCTTGCAAGGTTCCAATCAATGGATGGAGTCGAACAAACCCGCACGGCAGTTGTGATACTGCCTAGATTGGAATAAGATTTGATGCAACGATAAGGCACCACAAAAACGGTTATTGCTGACGTGTAGCTTCCTGTTCTCCCTCTTTTTGTTTCTTCTTAATGAAGGATGGGCCGGGCCGGATTTGAACCGGCGATCTTCGCCGCGTGAGGGCGACGTCTTAACCTAGCTGGACTACCGGCCCAATCAGAAGTCCAGTGATGCTTTCACATCTAGAATATTTATTGGTTTTGAGCGTTGTCAGCTCATCAGACCAAACCGAAATCGCTTGGGTTTTCCTGATCTGATCAATGGCTTTGCGCGCGCGCAGAGAAACCGACATGGATGACAAAAAATCTCTTAAGTTGAGATAGGAGTGTAGTTTTTGGAACTCCGAAAACATGAAAGTCTCCTTCATATGCCCAGCTGCAAATGAAGAGTTGTCTTTGACTGAGAAGAGTAAAGTGATTGGTTCGTGGCCACCTCTCGGAGTGCTGTACGTAGCCACTCTCCTAAGAGATGAGGGAGTTGAAGTCTCAGTCTTAGATCAAGCAGCAGAAGGATTCTCATTAGAGCATACGCTGAAGTGGGTGAAGAGGGAAAGCCCAGACATACTCGGTTTCTCAGCGCTTGCGAGCTCCGGGAAAACAGCGGCACGGATCGCACGTGAGGTAAAGAAAAGCGACCCAGATATCCTGACAGTCTTCGGCAACTATTACGCAACATTCAATGACTCTAGAATATTGACCAAATATCCCCAAGTGGACATTGTCGTCCGCGGAGAAGGAGAAGCCACAGCGAAGCATCTAGTGGAAAATATCCAAAGACAGGAAGATCTGAAGAAAGTCAAAGGGATAACCTTTCGAAGAAATGGGAAGATAGTGTCAACACCTGACAGACCGCTAATAGACGACATTGACTCCCTTCCGATCCCAGACAGAACACTCCTGAGAGCGGAATACCACTCAACCATCGTTGGAGCAATCGGAGCCCCGAAAAAATTCACAACACTCCTATCTTCAAGGGGATGCCCGTACCGCTGCAGATTTTGCGGGTGTCAGAAAATCGTCAACTGTACCTGGCGCCCCCGCTCAGTCAATGGATCATATGATGAACTGGAGCTACTTGCCAGCGAAGGCTACCGACAGTTCCTTTTCGTAGACGACAGCTTCACAATAAACCAGAAACGAGTAATGAGACTCTGCGAGAAGATAATCAAAGCGAAATTAGATGTCGAATGGATGTGTGAAGGCAGGGTAAACCACACATCAAGAGAGCTCATGCGACTGATGGTCAAGGCAGGATGCAGAATAATATACTATGGCATCGAAAGCGCCAACCAAAGAATCCTAGACTACTACGATAAACAGATTACACCAGAACAGTCAAGAAGAGCGGTTGAAACAGCTCGCAGAGCGGGAATGGATATGATCGTAGGCTCCTTCATCATAGGAGCTCCCACGGAGTCCAGGAAAGAGGTGATAAGTACTTTGAAGTTTGCTCAAGAGATGCCACTAGACATTCCTCAGTACAACATACTGGGCATCTTTCCCGGCATGGCCCTCTGGGATGAATTCAAAAAACAGGGTTACCTGACAAAGGAGTTAGAGGAAGACTATTGGGAGATGGGAATCTGTGCTGCGAATGTGCACCCTGACACGCTTCCATACGAAGAAATGAAGGATTTAGTCCGCTATTACTACAGACAATTCTTCATTCAGCGCCCTAATTTCCTCTTGGGGCAATTGGCTAGAACAATAAAGAGCCCTTTTCGACTCCAGATCGTGAGGACGAACCTCGCACGGATCAGACGGATCACAAGAGGGTGGAGAGACTTCGTGGCATATGAAGGTGATGAAGCAGATGCTGGGATAGAGGTGTTAGCGGACTAACTCGCGTTTTTTCCAACGAAGATTCTTGCTTCTACACTTCCTGCATTTGACAGCGGATGGAGCATTGGAAACACCGCAATGTCTGCAGATTTTCTTGTGAAGCCTATGACGTTGGGCCAAAGCTTTCTTCCACAGATCAGTAACTGGCAATGTTCCTACCTTCCTGTTATGTCACTTTCACGACTGAGACCACAGATATATGTTTGGGTCCCCACCCCGCGCGCGCGACTGCGCAGAAGTCTTGCAAGTCAGAAGCTTTTCGATAGAAGCCGCGGAATGTCACTGGTTCTTTCAGCAACATCAACTCCCGCGGATTTCAGAGCGTCAATTTTTGATTCTGCAGTGCCAGTTTCCCCCATCACGATAGCCCCCGCATGACCCATCCGCTTCCCTCGGGGAGCAGTACGACCAGCAACAAACGCAACAACAGGCTTGGGATATCTCCGAGAGGAGATGTACTCAGCCGCTTGCTCTTCAGCGTTACCACCGATCTCACCTATCAAAACAATCGACTCGGTCTTCGGATCTCGCTCAAACATCCCTAGCACATCTACAAAACTTAACCCGACAACAGGGTCGCCCCCAAGCCCTAAACATATCGACTGCCCTAACCCACTTCGAGAGAGTTCCGCTGCAATTTCATAAGTAAGTGTTCCGCTACGAGAAGCGACGCCGACAACGCCTTCCTTGAAGACGTGCGCAGGCATTATTCCCAGTTTACAGGAAACGGGAACAATCACACCAGGAGTGTTGGGACCGATCACGATGACCCCTCGTTTCTCAGCATAACTCATTACTTCAATCGAATCTCTTATCGGAATGTGCTCCGTGATGATGACTAAGGTCTTAATTTCCGCTTCCATGGCTTCTAAGGCAGCCTCCGCAGCGTAGGGTGCGGGAACAAAGATTATGGAAGCGTTTGCTTCATTTCTCCGAACTGCGTCCTCCACGGTATCATAGACGGGAACACCGTGAACTTCACCTCCGCGTTTTCCAGGCGTAACGCCTGCCACAATGTTAGTTCCGTAATCCAACATCAGCCGAGTGTGAAAACGACCCTGTGTACCCGTTATCCCCTGAACCAACACCCTCATGTCTTCGCTAAAGAAGCTCTCCATCTAGCTTACCTTCTTTCTGGAAACTTTAACCGCTTCACGAGCAGCCTCATCCATGCTATTCAAGACACGAATGCCTCTCTGAGTGAGGATTCGCTGGCCTTCCTCCTCGTTCGTGCCAACAAGTCTGATGACGATTGGCTTAGAAGAAGACGTTTTAGTCTTGGCTTCTAAGATGCCTTTGGCCACATCGTCACACCGAGTGATGCCCCCCAATATATTGATGAGAACTACTGACGTTCTTGGATCCGACAACAGAATTTTTAGAGCTTCAGCAACTCGATCGACTGAAGCACCTCCACCCACGTCGAGAAAGTTGGCAGGTTTACCACCATGTAGCTGAACGGTGTCCAGAGTAGCCATCACTAATCCTGCTCCATTGCCCATTATACCAATGTCGCCTTCTAGCTTGACATAAGCCAAGCCTGCTTTGCGAGCCCGAATTTCTTCATGTGTCAGCTCCGTCTTCTTCTCCTCGAAGAGGCGCTCCCTGAAATTAGGATGCCGGTAGAGCGCGTTGTCATCCATTATTATTCTTGCATCTACAGCCACAAAATCTTCATCATCAGTCTCGACGAGTGGGTTCATCTCAATCAGCTCAGCATCATATTCCAAGGCTACCCTGTAAAGCCGGTGAAAGATCCCCGCAAGCCCCATCATCGATTTGCCTGAATACCCGAGGTCGGATGCTATCTTCGTAGCGTGAAAGTTACGAAAACCAAAGATCGGGTCCACAGAAAGCTTAATGATCCTCTCAGGAGATCTCGCCGCTACTTCTTCAATGTTCATTCCCCCAGCAGTAGAGGCAATGGCCACATAGCAACGACGGGATCTGTCAACCGCAATTCCGAAATATAACTCGCTTTTTGTCCTTGCTTTCTCTTCTATCAAAACCCTTTCGACCTTGAGACCCTTTATCTCCATCTCAAGGATCTTGCCAGAAATTTGGGAAAGCTGTTCTACTGTTGTTGCGAACTGGATTCCACCAGCTTTTCCTCTCCCAGCTACTAATACTTGGGCTTTAACAACAAAGGGAGGTTTAAGAGTCAGCGATTTCTTCAGAGCTTCAGCCGGAGAAGACGCCAGTGCACCTCGGGGTGTAGGGATCCCGTGTTCAGCAAGGATTTTCTTCGCTTCAAACTCGAAAAGCTTCAAAGAGAAACCCCTGATTGAGAGAAGTTACTTCAGTGTTTGGATCGCAATATAAGTCCTTGTATCTAGCACGCCCTCAACATTCCCCAGCATACTTAAAGCATCCTCCAACTTATCGCGATCAATAACTAAGATGACATCCATCTCACCTGTCACCCTGAAGACACGCTGAATGGGAAATCTAAAGATCTGCTCGTAAGCCTGCTTCCTTTTCAGTGGTGAAATCTTCAGGAAGACAAAAGCAGGGCTGATAGATGTGCCTAAGGCATGCAGGCCGTTCTCTGTGATGTCTATGAAGCCTCTGCCAGTGCGAATGTAGTGATTATCTCTGAGTTTGCGCAGGTGAACGTTTAGAGCCTGTCGGCTTATTCCCAATTGTGCGGCTAGTTCACGTTGTTTGACTTCCAACGTGAACACTGAAGCGCGACTGCCTTCTTCATGCAGCATACGTAGAATTCGAAGGGGGCGCCCAGTAAGAGGGGTTTCTTCAGTCAAGCTCTCACTTTCTGCCTTGATTTTAGACAAGACAGATCTTTACGATAGTAATGATCATTAAAAGGTTTGCGTCGGCGCTCGCATGCAATCTACACACCACAATATATTTATTCGCACACTAACTTTAGAAGCCCAAAACATGCAGCATTAGGAGCGAAGCATCACAGGCGTATTTCCCTAGGAACAACGTACATGCATTCGCGACATACACATTAAGAAGTGCTCGGGTCCGCTAAGGAAAGCTTAGTAAAATTGCACGGAATCATGCTCGCTCCATTTGCTACAGAGGACCTAGAAGAAAGTGAAGACGCAGTTATGCAATTTCTGCCTAAAAAGCGGCATTTTATGCTCAAAGTGCCAGAAAAAGGTCAGACTTGGAGAGATCAGCGAAACATACCTAAGAATCGCGCGACTGCTCCTCTCCTTAGAGAGCAAGCACTCACATCTGCAGGACCTCAACCTTCGAAGGGCAGTTGAAGCGCAAGGCGTCTTAGCATTAATTGTCGGGCAAGGAGGCGCTTCCCGTCTTCTAGGTTACGGTGGAAAGATCATTCGGGCGTTACGTGAGGAGACAGGGCTAAGAATCCGCGTCTTAGAGGATGGCGTCGATGATAGGAAATTCCTAGAGGACTTATTTGCGCCCTTCACAATTCTGACAATAAATACAATCTGGCTCCCAGACGGGACAACGGAGACGAGAGTGATCCTGAAACAGAGGGGGAGAAGACCCCCACCGATCAACATAAAGGCAATGAAAGCAATCGCTATGAAAGTTCGAAACATGGTCCTCAGGATAGAATTCTCCCGCTGAGGCGAGACTGGTGAAGACTGATTCTCTGGATGATTGGCGAAAAACAACAAGCACTTCAGATGTTACTTCAGAATCAGATGGAAAGGAAGTCACACTTTTCGGGTGGATTAAAGAGATTAGAGACCTAGGAGCCGTGAAGTTTCTGATCCTTCAAGACCGAGAAGGAACAATACAGCTGACAATCGTGAAGAACAGAGCAGAGGAGAAGGTCCTTCGGAAAACGGATTTGATTCAGACGCAATATTGCGTTGCCGTCAAAGGAACAGTGAAGAAGACCAGCATGACTAAGCGGGGCTTCGAAGTCATTCCAAGAGAGATCAAAATCCTAGGGGTGGCCCAACATCCATTACCGCTTGATGTAACTGGAAAAACTAGTGCTCTCCTTGACACAAGACTCAACGCTAGAGTCCTGGATCTCTGTCATGAAGAGAATCGAGCGTTATGGAGCGTACAAAGCAAAGCTCTAGAAGCTCTACGTCAGTTTCTCACCGACAGAGGCTTCATTGAGGTCTATACACCGAGAATAATCTCAACTGCTACTGAGGGAGGGGCAGCCCTTTTCTCTATAGATTACTTCGACCAAGAAGCCTACCTAGCTCAGAGTCCGCAGCTCTACAAAGAGCAGTTGACACTCTGCTTCGAGAAAGTTTTCGAGATAGGTCCGTTTTTTCGAGCGGAGGCGTCTCACACAAGAAGACATCTGAGTGAATTCATTTCGATAGATATAGAGCAAGCCTTCGTTAAATCAAGCGACGTAATGAAGTTGCTTGAGGAAATCATGCACTTCACCTGCACGACTGTCAAGGAGAATTGTCGAAAGGAGTTGGAGATCTTGAAGCATGAAGTCGAAGTGCCGAAATTGCCGCTCAAACGCCTAACCTACAGTGAAGTTCTGGAAGAGCTGAAGACTGAAGGAAATAGTGTGCCATGGGGTGAAGACATCCCCACACCTGCATATCGAACTCTTGGGAAACTCCACCCTTACTTCTACTTCGTAACCGATTGGCCAACTGAATCTAAGCCATTCTATATTGCACCCAAGGACGACCAACCTGAAGTAAGTGAAGGTTTCGACTTAATGTGGAGGTGGATGGAATTAGCTTCAGGAGGAACTCGGGTTCATGCAAAGAGTGTATTAATGCACCGTTTGAAGGAACAAGGACTAAATCCGGAATCCTTCAGACATCATCTGCAGGTTTTTGACTATGGAGTACCTCCCCATGCAGGTTGGGCTACGGGCCTCGAAAGAATGGTGATGATGCTGACAGGCAAAAGGAATATTCGAGAGGTTGTGCTGTTTCCTCGAGATCGAAGCAGACTTACCCCATGACGTCAAACTGGACTTCTAGAACCCTGCTTTCACAAGGTTATCGGGTTTCATTATCTCGCGGAGGAAAGAGGTGGCGTAACATCCGCGATGCAGAGTGAAGTTAAGTTCAAGTTTTCTACTAAGCGAATTCAGTTCGTCGTCCCTAGGCATTTCGAAACGAAGCCCTTGAATCTGTGCAACTGTCGCGCGAAGTCCCCCCCCTGCACTCACTTCAGGCATGGAGGAAACATGGAAGTCCTGCAATGTCATCTTCTCACGTTGTAGTATTGAGTGCTCAATTTCGCCCTGCACACCTTCTGAAGTGCACTGCCGGAATCCAATCAAGGGAAGGCCTACACACATCCTTCTTTTTCTGACAGACTGTCGTAAGTCCTCAAGATTTCGCGATGTAGCTTTAATGTGACTTCTGCTTGGTAAACCATTACTGTCAGCTTTCAGCACGTAGTCGCCACTTTGAGGTTCCTCTATTGGGATTTCCCGTTTTGCGCGTTCGCTTAGAAAGCAATTGAAGAGGTAGGATTGATATGCATGCAGAAAGAGTCGGCGGAGCCGTGATGGTAGTTGTCGGAAGGCTCCAGTATAGTCTTCGGGATGTTTGCTCAAGTAGGACAGCATCAGTCTTTCGTAAAACAGATTCTTCGGGAATTCTTCAAGCGCGGTTTCGAAATCGCAACTCCTCGAAAGGTTCTCTCGAGCTAACCTAGATACTGAATGCTCCCAAGGGCTATGTTCAGCAAGAAAAAGAAGAGCCGCCTTCTCCAAGCTCCCTTCTGCCAGAGCTTTACCTACTTGATGAGTAATAGGCCGCATCACCCCGAATCGTTGATGTCCGAAGAAGTTCGGAAAGCCACCCAGTGAACGCAGTCTATTCAGCGTAGCTTCAGTTCTGTCTGTAATGACTGAACAAGGATGTTCGATCCTCCGTATCGCTATATGGAAAGCATTGCCATACAGCATGTGAGGGAAGACCATGTTAGGTGAGTACCTTAGCGGTTGAACTATCAAGCCTTCACTCATTATTCGCTTCAGTTCTTCCATCTTGATGCTTTCGATGCTAACATGCTGAGCTGTCACTGCCCTCTTGTCTTTCAAGCCTACGGTTTGAATTCGTCCTTCGCTGATTCCCAGTTTCCTTGCGATTACACGTGTGGCAAAAATTGTTTCCCAGTTTCGCTTGATTAGTGAACAGATCAAGTAGCGACTGTCTCCCCCCAGTCGGGAGGGAGGCTCAGGTATTCTCTTTGCCCTTGAACCATCTAGAAGTATTTCTTCAACGATGAAATCCTCAGGAACCTGTTTGATGAGTCCACTGATCCCCTGGCTGGCTGAAGCGAAGACTTCGATCCCAATTTCTTTCTCAGCACTTGAGGTTTTCAAGGTTATTCAGACTCACAGGAGCTGGAGCGCTCCTGTTAGTTCATCTATGTCGACGGAAGGAGCGGGACCTATTCCTAAGCACGTCGTAGTGTTGGGAGGGAGCTGAGTCAGCCCCCTATCCGTTACGAGACTGTGTGGAAGACGCTGTCTGGCTGCTTCGCTTTTCAGTTTCATCAACTCGCCGAGGTCTGTCACCTTCACTACCACTTTAGCCTGACCTTCACATAACCAAGCTTGCAACCACTCTGGACGTCTCATTCTAGCCTCTTCAGAAGCTGAAATTGCGGCGTGAGCAACCTGAACTGCAAGCTTTCCTTTACCCATCCTTAGGTCGACTCTAACCGCTATGACCTGTTTGAAGTTAAATTCTTGAGTTAATGGAGTCAGTTCTCAATTCCACCATCGGTGTAGGCGTGGCCTCGAGACGAAATGAAGGCAGGAAAGGTGGCTAATAATAAATAGGATAATGCAAGGAAGGCTCTCGGGTTCTTCACCAATCTAATCAATGAAGTCCCTTGGAAGTCGATTTCCCGCTTGTCTTTCAAGGCTTCATTCAGCCTGAGCAGACTGCAGTAGCTGAGGAGTGTGTCAAACTGCTTGTCTACAAGGCTATCAAGCATGCGCCTTAGATAACGCATCATCGTCAACTCAAACCCGATTTCTTTCTTCCATCTACGTTCATATTCAGAGAGGAACCACGCTGAAGAATCCTCGCTCTTGATGGCGGAAGCCGCTATCTCACCTGCTATTTCAGCAGCAGTTAATCCCATTATGATGCCACCACCGGTTGTAGGTTTAACGTGTGAAGCCGCGTCTCCTACAATCAGTAATCCCGGGTGGAAGGTTTTTGCTACGTTTCCACCGAGAGGGATTGGGTGACTTGTAAGGGTTCTTATTCTGCAATTCTTAAGCTTACTTTCTACCTCTGGATTTTTATGTATAAATCTGAAGAGGAGGTCGCGTGGGCTGCCTCTGGCTGCTCCAAGACCAACTTTTCCGGTTCCGTCACCTAATGGAACTATCCATGCATAGAAGCCGGGAGCAGTATTACGACCGAAAAATAGTTCCACAGTTTGTTCGTTGATGTTCTGGATTCCATCAACCTCGGCTTGAACTGCATTGACTGTCTTGCGAGAATCAAGCGTTTCAAACCCTGCACGCTTCAGAAGGGTTGAAGACACCCCTTCATCGTCAATCACAATCCGAGAAGGAATAGCTCGTTTTTGCTTACCCTTCAGAGAGACCCCTACCACCTGACCGTCCCTTGAAAGAAAGGAGTCAACCGAAACACCTGTCGAGATCTCAGCACCTGCCCCTATCGCAGAGTCCAGTAATTTCTGATCAAAGAGTCGTCTGTTGACTACGCAACTTACTGGGGTGGGGTATCTCATTGAAAATTGGGAGCCTGAAGGAGAGTGGAAGACGGCTGATGTGATCTTGTTCTCAACAATATTCTTTGGAAGATTGAGGTTCAATCGACGGAGCCCGTTGAGGCTGATGTGCCCCGTGCAATGGGACGGAGCCCCTACCTCTGTATGTTCCTCGAATATGGTGACCTTGGCACCCAACTCTGCAGCCTTTTTTGCTGCATAGATCCCTGCTGGACCTGCTCCTACAACTATCACATCGTTCTTAGGCATTTGCTTCTCCAACGTGGACTCTGCCGTTCGATCAATCGAAATAAAAAAAGGAGAAGGATAGAGTAGACTAAATTTTTCGCTTGCTTAGAGCTTTCCGGAATGCCCCGCATTTTGGGCAGTCGAAGAGACCGATCTCGAGCTCTAGTCTTTTACCTTGCTTGTCAGGGCGACCAGCCATCTTCCACTTCTTTCTGAATTTTCCTTCAGCGGTACATTTTGGACATTTTGCCATCTTCTTTCCTCCATATGATGGACTATGGATTTGCATCGATGTACATAAAAGACTTTCCATGCATTTTGGCGCAGAACGCCACTTTTCTCTCAAAAAACCCTTTAAGGAAGGCGATTCGTAAGCTACGTCTGCTATAGGGCGTTTGCAATGGGCGGCACATGGCATTCGAAGCCAATTGAAGAAGTGCTTGAAGAACTGCAGACTGATTCAATCGGCTTGAAAGAAGATGAAGCAAGACAACGATTGGAGAAATACGGACCAAACGAGCTCAGCGAGAGAAAAAGAACATCTGGATTGAAGATCTTCCTCAACCAGTTCAGGGACATCTTCGTCATAATGCTGATTATTGCCACAGCTATCGCTTTCTTCGCAGCTTATGTTGAAAACAAAGCGCAGACAGACACCCTCACGATTGCCGCGATAGTGATTCTCAACTCAGTTGTCGGATTCGTTCAAGAATATCGCTCTGAGAAAGCAATGGAAGCAATGAAGAAACTGACGGCGCCAAAAGCCAGGTTGATGAGAGATGGAAAAGAGGTTCACGTGCCAGCCAAAGGCGTCGTACCTGGAGACATCGTGCTCTTAGAGGCTGGAGACAGAGTTCCCGCTGACAGCAGACTACTTGAAGTCGTAGACCTTCGGACTGATGAAGCGGTTCTGACAGGTGAATCCACCCAAGTAGCGAAGAGAACCGCCATCGTAGATGAGAAAATGTCTGTAGCAGATAGGAAAAACATGGTTTTCACCGCCACTTACGTGACATATGGGCGCGGAAAAGCTGTAGTCACATCCACTGGAATGAATACAGAATTCGGCAAAATCGCTGAAATGGTGCAGGCGGTCGAGACTGTGCAGACACCACTCAGGCTCAAGTTGGAGAGCTTCGCGAAGAAGTTGGCAATCATAATTGTGGCAATCTGCGCCGTCATATTCCTCCTCGAGTTGTTGGACCCATCGCGATCAGGGGGGATAATCGAGAGCTTCCTTGTTGCCATAGCATTGGCTGTTTCAGCAGTTCCTGAAGGACTGCCCGCAGTCGTGACAATTTCCTTAGCCCTGGGTGCCCGTGAATTGGCGGGACGAAACGCCATAATCAGGAAACTCGCATCCGCCGAGACTTTGGGAGCCACCACTGTCATCTGCTCGGATAAGACGGGAACGTTGACGAAGGGCGAGATGACTGTGCGCAAGATTGTTAGTAATGACCAGATAATTGAAGTCACTGGAGTCGGTTACGAGGCCAAGGGTTCCTTTCTGAAGGACGGAAATGACTTTGATGTGAAGAACGATGCGGATCTGAGTTTACTCTTGACAGCTGCAACGGCTTGCACAAACGCTTCCTACGACGGCGAGAAAGTGATTGGAGACACTACAGAAGGAGCCCTGATTGTTTCAGCTGCAAAGGCTCAGATCACAAAGGAAACCCTGGCTAAAGAACATCCTAGGGTGCATGAAATTCCCTTCACGTCGGAACGAAAACGGATGACGACGATTCATAAGACCTCAAGCGGAAAACTCATTG
>JAGLZJ010000130.1 GCA_023131555.1 Candidatus Bathyarchaeota archaeon
CCCTGGTCAGCAACTTTACCGAGGCAGATATTCGGGTCGGTGATAGCGTCAGCGTAAAGGACGTCTGTAATCTCGTATCCTATCACATCGATCTCTGAAGCTTTCAAAGCTGTGTAGGCAGCTTCAACTGAAGCGTAGTACTTGATGAGCAAGTTGCCCATTCTGGGGCCTTTTGCCGCGAGTATTGAGGGGGTTAAAATGCTGAGTGATATCGCGAGTATCAATGTCAAGGCAGCAGCTCTGAATTGTTTTGTTCTCTCCAATTCTTCGTATTCTCCTTTCTGGCATTTTCTGCTCTTCATCTCGAGCTAAGCAGTCACCCGCTTCCCAGACTCAGTCTAGGCTTATCATGATTCAAATTTAAAATACAGGATCGTAGTTAGATCTGAACCTCCAGTTCACACCTTTGAATACATCAATGAATACGAGATAAACCTATTTAGGATTTGTGAAAAAATCTTCTATGTGACGCAGACCGGGCTTTTTCACATAGACTAAGGTATGATGCAAAAGCAAAACGCTACAAAAGCGGATCTTTAATTCATGCGAGTGCGCAAGAGTAGAAGTTGGCTCCATGTTATGTTTTAAGGCACGTTGAGACACTGCCACCTACCTTCGATACACGATAACATTTGAAATTACTTAGGGTACGTTCGTTAAGGCAACGATAAAATTCAACGGGATCCAACAAATGAAACCTGTATTTCTGTTAAGCTGAACAGAGGTTTCTCGCAAAAACCATAAAAGGTCATGGCGTAACTTAGCATTGGGAGCTTTGGAGACGATTATTATGAGAAAACTTGCGTCAATGTTACTAGCGTTATTTTTGTTGTTGGTTCCTGTATTTGTTCAGAGATTGAATATCCTGCCTGTTAGGGGTTCTCCTGATATTCATCTGGGAGATCTGGTTCTTCAGGGAAATAATGTTACAGTTATTGAAGGCCGGTTTGACATCAATGGCAGCATAATTGTTGAAGAGAATGCTACATTGATCTTGAGGAACGCTGTGCTCAACTTTACACAGTCGCATTCGTATCAATTTCACATGAATATCCAGAATCCGGTTGATGGCAATCCGCGGTTGATAGTGGAAAATGCCACGATGACTACAGAGTACTCATTGTACGTGCAATCGTATGCGAACAGTTCGATAAGAGGAGACAGATTGCTTGCGGTATATCCATTTCATTTCTTTGTACATGACGATTCACTCGTCTCTCTGTCCAACTCGAGTCTATATGAGCTGTATGCCTATGCTTCCACGGTTGTCAATACGTCAGACTCCTATTTTGATTGGCTCATCGGAGAAGGAGACTCAACCATTACAGCCACAAACTGTACATTAGTCGCGCTTAATGCTAATCAAAACGCCACCTGCACTTTGATGAATTGCTCGATTGGAGACGATGTCATAGTTAATGCGTTCTCCGTAAACTGTTCAATAAGTCAGCTTCAGTCAGGCGTTGTCGAATACTGGGATTTCGGGTTGAACAGTTCAGTCATAGTTGCACCTGGAGGTTGGATTCCGAACGTCACGTTGTTGAATACTGAAGTCTATAGTTGGAGCTTCATTCTGGGTGGGCGCTCAAATGGAACATTATCTAACTGTAGATTAGGGCGATTAGGACCTGAGGATTCTGCGGTTGTCTACGTCTACAACTCTACAAATGACGGGTGGATTATAGCACGTGGCTCTTCCAGTTGCTACATCTATGATACTACCATAGACATGGTAGAGGCGCAGGATAATGCTACGTCATGGCTTTTGAACTCAACTTACGGTCAAGCTCGTCGCTATGGTTCCGGAGTGATTTTCGTGAACTGGTATCTGGATGTTCACGTTGTAGACCAGTTTAATCAGGATGTTCCCTCTGCCAACATAACTGCTGCGTTTTCGAATGCGACGCAGGCTGAATCAAAGTTGACGGATGCAGGTGGCTGGGCTTCGTTAATCTTGATGGAAAAAATGATGAATGCTACGGGCGATTATCCGGTTGGCAACTACACTGTGCAAGCAACGTACGGCATTCACTCAAACAGCACATCAGTAAACATGACAGGAAGCAAGCAGGCTACACTGAAACTAGGCGGCTTCGTAATTCCAGAGTTTCCAACACTAAGCTCTCTACCTCTATTCATTTCCGCAACACTGTTGATCGCCCTAGCATATAGAAGAAAATTCGCTTTGAAGTAAGTCCTATCTGTTTCCGAGTTTTCTCCAGAAGGCTTCCCTCGATACTAATCTATGGAAATTGTGGAAATAGAAGTTAGTTCCATTAGCCTTTTTGCTTGGTCTCATCATAGAATTGCATGAAAATAAGAGGAAAGGAGGTGAGACAAATTATGAAGTTCTTTACTCTTGTGTTGATCGCTTTGGTAGGCTCTGTTTACTTTGTTGGGTTCACGTCAAGCGTCAGCGACTGCCCTCCGACAGGATACTGTCCCTGGGACGACCTTGACGATGATGGAGACATTGACATCTTCGACATTGTGGAAATTGCCGGGAGATATGGAACAACAGGGGAACCACTTCTCGGGAGGGCTGCCGTAGAATATGACAGCAGCTGGCTTAACATAACAGACAAGTGCGGACGATACTTCAACGTGGTCCACAACTTCAACAGTACTGAAATAATGGTGGACTTATCCGGGAAAACAGCAGAAGACGGAGGGATTCACCAACGAAACCTTGGAGGAACAGGATTCATACCCGGCTGGACTCGAACATACGGAGGGGCAATTACTGATTATGGATATTCAGTTGTCCAAACTGCTGATGGAGGATACGCAGTAGCAGGCTACACGTTATCTATCGCTGAAGGTAGAGATTTTTGGCTGGTTAAAACTGACGCACTTGGAAACCACCTGTGGAACCAAACATACGGAGGAACAGGGGATGACGAAGCCCAATCCATAATCCAAACAGATGACG
>JAGLZJ010000131.1 GCA_023131555.1 Candidatus Bathyarchaeota archaeon
TTATGCGGCTCTCGTCGGACATAATCAGTATTCCTGTTTCATCCTTCTTCAGCGTCTCGTTTATTTTCTTGGCGAAGTGTTCGAGTCGTTTCTTGGATGCCTCCATTTGGAAGCCGATAATCTTCTTGACAACGTCTCTACTCCTTCCAATCACCTGCAGGCACATAGACCAGTCTACGTATTCGTTGAGGAGCCCGAGGTCTTCCGCCACTTCTAGTTTCGCTCCTTTTTCGCATTTTGCTTTTACGAGTTTTTGGCTCGCTTCATTCATCTGTTCTATGGCTTTCATTGCAGCTTCTCCGCTTTCAGTTATGGATTCGTGGTAGATGTGTGTGACTTCTCCAAGCTTCTCGAGACTCTTTAGATGCTCATCGACTTGATTCCAGTAAGCTCCAGCTTTTTCCTGGTATGCCTTCTGGACTCCATCGCCTTTCAGGTCAGGCATTAATGGAACGCAGAACAGTTTCCTACCCTTTCGAAGCTTCTTCGCTGAAGGCTTCTCCAGCTTGCCTAAGGTCTTGGACATTTAATCACATTCCGGTATTGAATACTAAGTTTTTTTGTCGGTTTTTACCAAGTGTAGTTTCGGTAGTAGTTAATATCTTTACACATTCAAGTTGACCCACGTGAAAACCTGCATTCGGTGCAACATATTATGCGGGCGCTGATCCTGAAGAGAATATGGATTCGGTGAGAGCGTCTCTATTCTACGCACTATTCATCGTGATTATCACTATAGTCGCTGCCTTAATCTTTTCAACAAATAGAAAAAGAAAGCCAAGATAGCGAATTTGCATGCGCACGAATCGATACAGATACGCATTGAAGGTGAATGGGCACATGGTTTTTATGATGTAGCGAGTACTCTAAGTTAACAAAAGACACGTAAACGTGTCTGAATCGGCAGGGAGAGCAGTGGTCAGGAACCGAGACTGGAAGGCCTTTGTCAACCAAGCGAAGCGGCAAGAGAAGAAGTTTGAATGGATTGTAGCTATACGATTCTATGAACGAGCTTCCACTGCTGCGCTTGGAAAACATCTTGATTATGAGGTTGCAGACATTTCCAGACGAATTGGTTTCTGCTATTTTCGTGCTGCTTTGAAAGCTGGAAGCGCCCGAGAATTCAAGAATCGAATGCATCTGGCTTTAAATCAGTACAAGGAAGCCGCGAAGCTTTTCAGGGAAG
The DNA here is from genome assembly GCA_023131555.1 of Candidatus Bathyarchaeota archaeon. Classification (GTDB taxonomy): domain Archaea; phylum Thermoproteota; class Bathyarchaeia; order Bathyarchaeales; family SOJC01; genus JAGLZJ01. The sequence goes on from JAGLZJ010000131.1 coordinate 1,187, forward strand.
CTACAGGTCCCGGAAAACAAGCAGAAATATCTCGCTGCAAAGCCGATGCTGCATACCTCAGTTCCTGTCTTCAACACGATGGAACCTCCCGAAAAAGATTACTTGATGAATGCCTGAACCACGAAAAGGCCGCCCTTAAATGCTACTTGAAATCAGACGACCAATACAAATTAGGAAGAACATACAACGAACTGAACCGATACCTTATCGAACGACTGAGCCTTGAATGGAATCATCAGACACGTCAGAAAATTCTGAGAGAAGCGTTAGAGTATGGCGAAAAAGCGATCAACATATTTCATATGTTGAAGGAGAAACACGAACTCTCTAAAGCCTACTATACAACAGCAATTCACTACAACACTAGTGCAAGGGGTTTAGAACTTGATAAGAGATCCGAGTATCAGAAGAAAACCCTTGACTACGCGCAGAGAGCTGTAGAACTCTCTGAGGAAATCAAAGATCCTTTTCTTATTGGCATGTCAAACATTCATCTAGGGGTAGCCATTATTGATTTCAGTAACAAGCCAAACAACGCAGAAAAGTATTGTACTAAAGCATTGATGCAGGGTCTCCAAACAGGGGATAATTTCTTAGTAGGACGAGCGTCCTACCTACTAGCTTTCTTAATGGCTTGGAAAAGAGTTGCAGAGGAAGACCCAGAGAAAACTAAAGAGATATCAAGAAAATGCTGCAAGTATGTGGAAGACTCCATTCGACGCTTCAAGATAATTAATTCTGATCGAGAGGTCGCTTCGAGTTACTATTGGCGTGCTGAAAATCATATTTTTCAGGCCAGATCCGAAGCTAGCTGGAAGAGGAAACATCTTTTCTTGAAGAAGGCTGTGGAAGCAGGAAAAAAGGGCTTAAAACATGCACAACGCTCCGGTTCTATAGATGCCACCTGGTTCATCCTCCATCCCCTCAGCAAGTCGTTATTCTTCCAGTCAATCTTGGAGACTGAGATCGATAAAAAGAAGAAGCTTCTGAAAACAGCGTTGAGGTTTCGAGAAGAAAACTTGAGGGCTCTAAAACTGGCCCTGCCCTACTTCTTCTGGAACCTTGGCGTGTATCACGATTACTTGGCTTTAATTCAAGCTGAACTAGCGAAAACGAAACCTGTCAATGAAGAAAAAGTATCGCTTCTTAAGAAAGCGGTCGCGAGTGCAGAAAACTGCATTAAATTCTGTGGGCAGTCAGGTCGCTTGAGCCGTGGAGAGACCGCGACTTTTGGGAAATATCATTTTGATTATGGAGGAATTCTCAACCAGCTTTATAGACTAACTAACTCGCCCAAGTTTCTGCGCAAACTTCTCGAGGTCTTAAGCGGAGCCATCAAAACCTATGAAAAAGCGGACTTACCAAGTCGTGTCGCTGAAGGCTACTGGCAATTAGCAGAAGTTCACCACGAGCTTCGAAACTACGCGAAAGCTGCGGAAAACTTTGATTTTGCAGGTAAAACTTACACTGAAACAGCCAAGAAGATCCATTCACTTGCAGACTTCTATCAAGAACATGTCAATTACATGCAAGCTTGGAGTGAGATAGAAAGAGCAAGATACTACCATGCACGCACACAGTATGATGAAGCAAAGAAGTGTTATGAGCTAGCAGCTGACAAGCATAAGTCCACTAAGTCTTGGAAATACCTGGCTACTAACTATCTTGCTTTAGCTCAGGTGGAACATGGTGAAGGCCTAAGTCGTAAAGAAC
>JAGLZJ010000132.1 GCA_023131555.1 Candidatus Bathyarchaeota archaeon
AAAGATTTCATTACATTCTTATCAGTGAAAATCCTTAGCATATCATCAATGTCATTTTCATTCATCAATCTTAAAAATAATCTATTTGTTTCAATCATTATTTTGAAAACCTCCCTCAGATATTGTAACTCGATTATCTCGAAATCCACTATGTCTTTCCATTTCTAAATCCAATCGTCGAGTAGTCTAGGTGTTATTAAGCCATTGGGTCACACAAAGTCAAAGACAAACCCAGAATCTGGAAAACCACTAGATGCGTGCGCGCAGAAAATCCAGAGAAAACTGAACGCGCACTAAGACACTCAGCACATTCTAGGGAAAAATGATCCTTTGGCACGAGAAAGCATTATCCGTTAATTTCATGATCTACAACATGGGATAAACATGTCAGCTACTTCAGAAGATGCTGCTCATGGAGGCGCTGGCTGGTCGCCAAGAACCGCCTCAATGCAAGATGAGATCGGAAAAATTTGGAGAGCGTGCGGTGTTGATTCAGAGTGGACTGCACTCAAGACAGTTCTTCTCCATCGACCCGGACCAGAGTTAAAGCGAATGGGGGATGCCAACAAAGCTTTAATGCTTCAGGTTCCCGACGCTACCCTGGCTGGAGACCAGCATGACCGGTTAGCTGAAACCTATCGAGCGGCCAACGTTGACGTTTTCTATGTTAAACCTAGTAAGGTGCCGACTCCTAACCAGATGTTTGTAGCCGACCTTCTTTTCATGACGCCTGAAGGCGCGGTTCTAGCACGACCAGCATCCACTGTACGGGCTGGTGAAGAACGATTCGTCGCTCAGAGGCTTGCTGAACTTGGCATTCCAATCCTACGTTGTGTACGAGGCAAGGGTGTCTTCGAAGGAGCAGACGCGTTATGGATCAATTCAGATACAGCTATTTTAGGAACTGGACTGCGCACGAACATTGAAGGAGCAGCTCAGGTGACGAGTCTTCTTAATGAGATGGATGTCGAGGTCATCCAAGTGCAATTGCCTCGTGGTACAATGCACCTGATGGGAACCCTGCGATTCGTTGACAAAGATCATGCCATATGCTGGAACCGCCGAATTCCAGAAGCAGCTGTACACGCTCTTCGAGACTGTGGTTACGAAGTCTCCTTCATTCCTGATGAAGCTGAGGCAAAAAAAGGGATGGCTCTCAACTTCGTGACGTTGGCTCCCAATCACATCGTGATGCCTACGGGTAATCCGCGTACCCAATCTTTCTATGAACAATTAGACATAAAGTGTGAAACAGTCAAGGTCGATGAACTCCATAAGGCAGCCGGAGGAATCGGCTGCCTCACCGGCATCCTCAAACGTACACCTCCGTAACGCCTATCAAAATACAGGAAACCGCTGCGCATACCGCGGTGCGTGTAAAGTCTTAAGTAAGCACTCTCAAATCTGAAGATGAGGAAGTTTTGTGTTGAAAGCCTATTCTCACACTGATGCTGATGCTAAATCTCTCTTGCCTCAAGTCTCAAAGTATACAGAAATGGCCACCTTGATGAAGCTGCCTTTCTGGATACTCACTGAAGACTCGAAACCAATTGGAATAGTCACCACCGGAAAAGAACCGATGCAGATGTTAGCCCCGATTGGAACGCCAGTTGCCACGGTAAACTTGATTCAGAAAAACCTCAATCCGAAGATTCTGGATGAGTTTGCGTCTCAGTCACTGAAACTGGCACTTGAGAAAGAAGCTCAGCATGCCACCATTGAATTCGCTTCAGACGAGAAAGACGCGATCAACAGTTTCCTAAAGGCTGATTTCAGAGTTCTAGCTGAAACCTTCACGATGACTCTCCCACTCGATCGCGACTTTGACCCGTCTGAAGACCTCCAATTTACGCAGGCAGAGAAGAAAGAGATGCTAAGGTGGGTCACGGCAGCTAGAAAATTCTTGGCAGGCTCAGCAGATGTGGTCATAGAGAGAATCCTTGAGCAACTCACCGATTTTCCTAAGAATCTCCTGGAGATGTACTATTCCCTCGAGAAGTTCTACTTTGTCGACAAAGATGAACGCGGAGTCGGCATCCTGAACTTCAGCCCAAAGGCAGGCAGAATCAGCAATATCGGAGTTGACCCCTCAAAGCGAGGCCAAGGCATTGGAAGGCAAATCATGATGTTTGGGCTCAAGAAACTAAAGGCGGCAGACTGCAGTCAGGCGAAACTTAGGGTTCACGTTGACAACAAACCAGCCCTAAACCTGTACAACTCTTTAGGATTCAAGGTTGCAGAAAGAAGGAAATTCCTGATCTGGGAGAAGAGAGCAGCCTAGTAAGGACGCGCCCGATGAGTAAGCACACAGGTCTTACTCCCTCGATGTTCTTCCGAGCACCACACCTGACTGGAAGATGAAGGAAAAATCTAAAGGCGACAGGGATCTTTCTAGTTTGGACGTCTCATGGGAGAGTGCCACTAGGCGTGACGGTTGTAGCGGTTCTTACATTGATAGTGCAGTTGGTGACTTCCTGTTTGCCGGTCTTATAGTGGCGCTGTGTTCCGTAAGCGGACCGCCTTCAACCCCCGGCCTGTCACCCTTGTTGTCGATTCTGTTCTACAGCCCCCTCCTGCTTTCATTTACCTCATTCATCCTTTCAATTGGGATATTCAACGGGCAGAACTCGCGTGGCACTTATCCACAGTTCTCTGGGTAGACTCAGCCATTTACTACAACTATGTGGCTTGGTTCCTCTTTAAAGGCATGAACCTCGCGCTTATGGGCGCAGTCTTCATTCCTGCTACACTAGTAAACATGGCTTTCATAACCTACTTCCAGTCAGAACGGGTAAAAACCTACTTCAAAGCTTCTGTGTGCGCGCAAAAGGATGCATGAACAGGGAGGTCTTGAAGAACCTTCCCAAAAACGGAGTCAGGAAGGGGATATT
>JAGLZJ010000133.1 GCA_023131555.1 Candidatus Bathyarchaeota archaeon
CGGGGTAATAATGAGGTATTGGGAGTCCAATCCTTGCACCGAATCTACGAGTAGATTGCCGATCGTTTCACGGTTCTTCGGATCCATGTGTATGTCGTACTCGTCTACCGCTCTGAAGGGTGATTGCACATGCTGTTGTAAGGCGAGTAGGAAACTTATTGTGGCCATGCTTCTTTCGCCCCCGCTTTGAGTGTAAGCGTCTAATGGTACGAGTTGAGATCCTTTGAATCCTACGCGGACTTCCAGCCCCGCTGCTTCTATGTCATGTTCGTTGATCAGGTGGACTTCGCCGAGGGTCTGTGTTTGTGAGAGGATTCTTTGATACTTGACGCTGACGTTTTCCAGAAGATCCTTCATGACGGTTTTCCAAGCCTTCATTCGAACCTCGATTTCTTGCAGAGTCTTCTCCCTGTTCTCCGCCACCAGGTTGGCTTTCTCTTTGAGGTCGAAGTAGATTTTTGAGTAGGATTCGTACATGTGTTCAATATCTTCTGAAACATCTCTTAGAGCTACAAGGTAGCCATCTGTCAACCTGATTTCATCCAGGATTTCGCTGACAGTTTTTTGTGGCGCTATTCGACGTCCAGTCTCTTCCGCTTTCTTCAATACTTCATCGTATTCTCTTTGTCTGGTCCTCAGTTCACCTTTCAGTTTCTTGAGCTCTTTCTCGAAGAGTTCCTTCTTGTAGTCAAGTACTGCAGTGTCAACTCTCGCTTGTATGAATCTGTTTGTGACCTCTTCTAAGCCCTGGATTAAGCGCTCCATCCTGACTGCGGTCTCTTGGAGGTCATCATCGATCTTCCTAAGCTGCTTATGGGAGTTTTCCGCTGAAGACTTGAAGAACTCAGCTCTCTCATGAAGCTGTTCGTCTATGGCTTTCTCCAGCTTTCTCCCTTCAGCTCTTATCTCCGTAAGTTTCGAGAGAAGGCTCGCTTCTCTGGATGGCGTGTTAGCGTTCTCGATCTCCTCGAGGATGTCGGTCCATTCGTGGATCTTCTGCAGGTTAATCTCCATGAGGCTCTGCATTTCACTGAAAGCTTCATTCTTTGATTGAACGAGGGCTTCGTTCTTAGCTTTCTCTCTTTCAGAGAAAAGAGTCTCTTGGAGGAGCTTCTGTTGATGCAGTCTTGCTTGTTCTCTCTCAGATTCAAGTCCTTGAAGAAGGATCTGTAGTGCGGTTCCTTCGGCTTCGGCTTCATGAAGCTCCTTCGCTCTCTGCTTGAGTCGGGCCTCAATCTCCGTCTTCAATGCTTCTTTTCTCAGGGCTTCAGCCCAGGCCAGTTCTCGCTGCAGGAGATGCCTCTTCAGACGCAGCTGCTTCTTCTGTTGGTACCGGTCGTATTGCTCTCGCCAATAAGTTAGGGTCTGCTCTGATGACTCAAGAAGCTTCGCAACGGAAGTTTCTTCACTCAGTATCCGACTCAGCTTCTTCTTTGCATCCAGAACGTTTCGGCGGAAGGATTCTAAGCCGACAGCTGCTTCCACTGTTCTCAGCTTCTCTTCCGGTGAGAGCACACTGAACTGTTCACTCATGTTCTGGTGCATGATGATCAGCAGGTTCTCAGGGTCGACTTTGAATTTCCTCAGGGTTCTCTCTACTTCTCTCTTCGTGGCGGCGCGGTTTTCCAGTTCAAACCAGTACTTTCCGTCCTTCCTCAGTTCTCGGGTTAGGAAAATCTGGTCTTTTCTGAACTTTCTGACCGGTCGTTTGCCTTTTCTAGGGGAGTTGTCAAGGGCCAGCGTTACCCTTGCCTGTTCCTTGCCCCATCTGATGAGGTTGCTGAGTTTTCTCGAGCGCTCCGTGTAGGATTGCCCTAACGCAACGGAGATGCCTAAGAGAACAGAAGATTTCCCTGCACCATTAGGCCCGCAGATGAGGTTCACGCCCTGTCTAAGCGGTATTCTAGCATACTCGTAGGACATGAAGTTCTCCAAGATTACTTCGTGAATCAGCATCGAAGGAGCCTCCTGGCGGAGTAGATAAAAACCGTCTTCCTCTATTAAAGCAATTACGTCAAGTTTTCCGCAATTAGGACAAGTCTGCTACGTGCGTTTCCTAAAGAGCCTGTGTCCATCAAACGCTGTAACGTACTCGAAACCTGCCTTAACTAACGCTTTCACTTCTTTTACTGAGTTACTGTTCGATAAAACTTTAGTTAAAAGCGTGCAATACAAGAAGCACGTCATGCATGCGGGATTGGTGAGTACTGATATGGAGAACTTGCCGAGAAGATTGGCAGCATCTGGTGCAGTGGAGATTTGGGTCAAGCTAGGTTCGATTTCTGGTGGAAAAGTTCTGGATGTGGCAACTGGACCTGGTGATTTTATTGACACTTTAATGAAAGGGTTAAAGGACTATGATTGTTTTGTTGGGATTGACATTTCAAAGAAGGATCTGAAGTCCGCTAAGAAACGGTTCAGAGGCAAACCTGTCAAACTGATGGAGATGAATGCAGAATCGTTGGAGTTTGTAGCAAATTCTTTTGATACAGTATGCATGGCTTATTCGTTGCATCATCTCGATAGAGTACATAAGGTACTAGCTGAGATGTGCCGTGTATTGAAGCAGGGTGGAAACTTCATTATTCATGAAGAATTCTGCGATGGAAAGCAGACTGAAGCGCAGAAAACAAATATGCTCCAACATGCTTGGGATGCACAAATCGATTCTCTGTTAGGCGAGACTCATAAAACGACCTTCCCAAAGCATAGAATTGAAGAAGTCATCGGCAATCTACAACTTGAAGGAGTTGAGATATTTGAATCTACACATGCAGTGAAATGTTTGTTCTGTGATGACAAGTTTAGATGTGAAGATCCAAAAAATGATGAGGAGATTATTGGATCTCTAAAAGAGATTGATGACAATCT
>JAGLZJ010000134.1 GCA_023131555.1 Candidatus Bathyarchaeota archaeon
GTTTTGTTCCACTCGAAATTACCTAGGTAAAACACGCACCATGAACCAAAATACTCGGTAAAAACGGGAGAGAAGTGGGAAAACGATAAAAAGTGAAATTTTATCCCCAGAATTTTGGAGAGCATAAAATGGGTTTGCCCAGAAGCCTTAAAGGGAGACCAAGAAGAGTGGGAATACTTGCTCTGTAGAGCACACGATTGCACTTGCTGGAAGTAGGACCGTGGGAAATTCATGGGTTTGGTGAACAGACATGAAAAAAGGCCGTCAAGAAAAGGTTAAGTTTCTGTTTGTCTGCACAGGCAATCGTGATAGAAGTCGAACAGCTCAAGAACTCTTTAAAGATATTGTAGGATGCGAAGCTAGAAGCGCAGGGACTAGCGAAACAGCACCTGTTCAACTGTCAAAGAATTTAATCGACTGGGCAGACAAGATTTTCGTGATGGAACAAAGGCATCAAGAGGCCGTTCTTAACTTAGCCCCCAAAGCACGAAGGAAAATTGAGCGTTTAGATATTCCCGACGAATTCTGTTTCAACCAACCTGAACTACGCACGCTCTTGTCGAAGAAACTGTTCCCACACCTAAAAGCTCTCAAGTGCCGAAAAACTCCCTGTTTTAATGCGCCTACGTAATCTTTGCTGGATTCGATATTCACATGGTTACGCGCATTGCGAAATCCTTATTCTATCTTGGTTGATTAGATGACTTGGGGAGAACGTGAAGAGAACCAAGGTTTTCAGCAAGCCTGAATGTGAAGGCTGCATTTTCAGAGGCAGCAGATACTGCTGGGACGAATGCCCATACAATATTTGGCGACGGGAACGCGCGCGTGCACGCAGCTAAGGGCACCTCAAGGGTGCATAACTCGGATACCTCAATCTGGATTCTGAATAGCGAGTAGTCTTTCTGAAGAGATTTACTTTCAAGCACAGTTATGACTGGATGATTTGCGAATGACGCGGTCAAAATTAGAGAGATATCTCAGTATCCTTGAAACTCTGGTCACTAGACCGCTAGAGTTTGAGAATATTTTTTATCAAGTCGGCGAAAATCTGGAAATCATTAAGAAATGCCTGAGTTTCTTGACTTCAAATAGTCTTATTGAAAGGCTTCCAATAGACGAGAAAAGGGTTGTCTACGCTATTACTGAAAAAGGACTTGGCATACTTAACGTATTGCAGGGGCAAGAGGACCTTGATAAATACCGCTATCTCATGTTTGTCTACGAATAGTGCACGTACAACCCATTCACCCACGCTTGGTAAATCGCCGCACTCTGGTGGATACGCTAGAACATGGCGCAAATCCTTTATCTACTCTAAAACATAACATGTCTTAAACATGTCAGGGTGATTCTTGTGAAATTAGTGACGGTCTTGCTTCCCGAAGCTTATCTTGAGGGTTTGGATGAGTTGGTTAGAGCTAACATGTATCCAAGTAGGAGTTCCGCGATTCGATCTGCTGTCAGAGACATGCTGAAGAAAGAAGTCTGGCCAAGAGGCGATAGAACCTAGCACCTAGTAGCCAGTTGGCTCAAGCTACGCGTACTCGGGCTTGCGTTTTGATTTTTTCAGCAACTCGTCCTGGGCGCTGGGCTAGTGTTATGGTTCTCCCGACAATCAGGTATCTGGCACCGTTTTTCATGCACAGGGATATTTTGCCTCCTTGCGCGCCGACTCCTGGAGAGTAAATTGGCACATTCCGCCCAAGAATTGAACTGATTTCACCTATTCTTTCAGGATACGTAGCCCCAACAACCGCTCCGTCTGCTTTCCACTCAAGCGCTTTTCTTGCAAAGATCGAGTAGGCAGGTGCCCTCTCGTTGTCTGCAGTTACGAACGCTCTCCCATATCCTTCCCCTGCGCTTCTGTGGCTCATGTAAACCAGTAAAATAACTCCTCGACTCATTCTCCTCGCGGTTTCAAAGACAGGTTGTAATCCATCCTCCCAACCCACAAAGGGGTTCGCCGTCAGAGCTTCGAAACCACCCTTGAAGTAGTGCTCAGCGATTATCCGGTTAGTGTTTCCTATATCATTGATCTTGCAGTCCATAATTGTGGGCAACTGATATTCCTCTGCTTGGCGAATCAGCTCCTGAACCCCGCTGAAGAGACCGAGGGGTAGGATTAGGTGACGGTTGAACTTCACAGCGCAGATGTGGTCTCTGGTTGACTCCAGGATCTTTTTTGCTTTCTTAATCATCTGCATCCGATCATCTAGAGGAGGATCGAGAGCCAGTACAATGTTTGATCCCTTCTCTTCGGATGACTTCTCCATCTTGTCTCTAAAAGACAATTTCATACCCCTAGAATCTTAGTTCAAGGTCTCGTTAACAGTAAAAGGTTTTCTACGCACCTACAATTGAATTAAAGCACAGTGAGTTCAGGGAGGTATAAAGAAAGGGGTCTCTGCTACTATCTCTGAAGTCTCAGAGTTTGACACAATTCCATAGTTGGGGAGTGATTCTTGATCTTCAGTTTACCTTTTCGCTGCTGTGATGACGAATTCTACGATGGAATCTGCAATGTTGGTCTTGGTGACTGATTGAAGACCGAACCAGCCAGGTTGGCTATTTATTTCATTGATCAAGGGACCATCAGCGCTTTCGAGGATGTCGACTCCTGCAATCTTGCAGTCGATTGTCTTCGCCGCTTGAACAGCTAGAGATTCCAGCTCTTCGGAGAGCTGCAGCGGGGCGGGGAGAGCCCCTTGGCTTACATTGGTCTTCCATGAATCGCCGACTCGCCTCATCGCGGCGACTACGTGATCGCCCACAACGAAAACTCGAAGGTCAGAGCCACCATGAGGGATGTATTCTTGAAGATAGAGGACTCCATGGTGGAAGC
>JAGLZJ010000135.1 GCA_023131555.1 Candidatus Bathyarchaeota archaeon
GGAAGGTCGAAGGCTTCTGAAATCGACCGAGAGCTTCCCTTCACCGTTATGCTATTTACGCTGATGGCGACAAGCGGCGTCGCAATCTACGATGCATGGAGAAGAACCAGCCGGATAAAACTGCTGCCTGAAACCCAGAAAGAGGCTCTGGAGGTCGTTCGTCAGGTTGAAGTCTTAGGGTACGATCCGTTAACAGTTATGTATCAGAAGGCTGAAGCCGCAACCTCAAAAACTTACCGCGACTTCCTGGCAGGATACGTGTCTTCGGTGAAGAGCGGTGCACACATAAGCAGTTTTCTGAGAAGCAGACTCCGTTCAGTACTTGACGCCCAGACTGCAGCCGCCGTAAGGTCAATCGAGAGACTCGGGACTCTTGTCGAAGCATATACAGTGATGCTCATGGTAACCCTCTGCGTCTACATCCTCTATGTTGTCATGTCCGCAACAGCACTCTTCGAGTACATGGACATGGGAGCTGCATCCACGTCTATGCAGCCATTAATGGCTGGACTAATGTTCCTGACAACACCATTCATAACATTGATTTTTCTCGCTGTAGCGAATCTTTCACGGCGAAGCACTCTTCTAAGTACCAGAGAAGCCTTCCGGAATGCGCTCTTTTCGGGAGTAGCCGTTTCAGGGTTTCTAGCGGCTTCTCTTTACCTGCCGCAGATGAATCCAATCATTGAAGTTCTGAGTCTCCCCGGGCTAGCGACTCTCTGCCTCTCAGCCATCTCCATTCCAGCCGCCCTCGCATACTACCGCATTGCGAAGGTGAACTTTGCTGCGGAAGAAGCCATGCCAAGTTTCCTCCGGGATGTTACTGAATCCCGGAAAATCGGTCTTTCTCCAGTCAAGAGCATCATTCACGCCACAAAGAGGAAAGCCTACGGTCGATTCAGCGACACGCTGAAGCTCGTACGGAGCCAGATTGAGTGGGGCGTACCTTTACGAAAGATCTACAGAAGCATAGAGCGACAGATTCGGAGTTGGCCAGTTCTCGTCTATTTCCTGGTCTTGATTGAAACAATTGAATACGGAGGATCCTCTGACGCCTTGGAGATCCTGTCTGACTACGCCGAGAAGAAAAGAGACATAGAGGCGAACAAGCGTTCCACGCTGAAGCCCTATGTGGTCTTAGCATTCGTCTGGAGCGTGCTGATCTCCCTCACAACATCTATCGTAGCCGTAACCATCTACGTTCTGGCACAGATAGGCACGCCAGGCTCCCCGGAGGTCATGATGAGCTCCATTCAGGCGCAGGTTGCCATGTTTTCAGTCAGCATAATCTTTCAATGCTGGATCTCCGGCTTCTTCATTGGGAAAGTAAGCGAAGGATGCTTCGCCGCAGGCTTCAAATACTCCGCAATGCTTGCGCTCACGGGCTTCGCTTCACTGGTTATTTCGCAGAATTACCTTGGAGAAATACTGGGAGTCTTCTCAGGGTAGGAGCAGGTTGAGATGCCCTCGTCTTCAGTGGACACTTTCTTCGCCTGCTCAATTATGGTAATTCTCATCTCCGCCGCCATGGTTGCCACCGCTAAAGTAGCTGAATCCCAACTGGGAAGCCTCTCCGACCCGGATCTTGAAGACCAGTTCAGAGGCTTCACCGAGTATATCCTCCTGAACCCAGGTGATCCTTCAGACTGGGGAACCATGAGGACCGGATTCCCTGATTCATTCGGGTTAGCACTGGAAACGAGCCTTCCCTACCAGCTCGACCCAGACAAAGTCACTCGACTCAACGAGGACAACGCGTTCTCAATCAACTACATCCAGCTGGTAACGGCCCTCGGAACCAAAGACATGACCGTGAACATTGAGATCCGACCTCTCCTAGACATCTCGATAAGCCGAGTTTCAACAGATGTCGGTGAATCCGAAACCGTCTACACGTTTCAGACCGCGGTGACAAAACAAGGGACGCCAACTCCCTCCTTCATGAAGGGGTACCTGATCCTCGGAACCCACATCGACGAATGGCAGTCTTCTACGGACTCTAGCGGAACAGCACTCATAAACGGCTCCATACCTAATTCGCTGAATGGAACAGCCCAGCTGCTCGTCTTCGCAGAAGCGAAGTGCCAACCCAACATCCTGAGTTTCAACACCTACTGCTTCGGTCACAACTCTGAGGATCCGGAGCCTGATGCGACCTTCCTTAAGCTGAATCCCCTCGATCAGGTTCTGAACGTGTCAAAGGAGTACTCAAGCGTTGAAATCTCAAACGCTTACGTGTTCACCTACAACTACTGCTTTAACCTTACCGAGTCCGGAACCGCTGGCCAGAGCGTGGAATACGCCATTCCGCAGCTCGTTGAAGCCAGCCCGATGATTCTCGTAGTAAACGGATACAACGCTTCATCCTCCTTTATTGAATCAACGGCTTATCCGCAGCTGCCTTTGCAGATAGGTGCAGACTTTGGCAATTCCACGGCAAGAGGGAACATTGTCTCCCTGCGGTACATAGTGAACATCGGATCCGTCCTCTACGAATCCGTCATACGATGTAGGAGGCTTGCGACTTCTTATGGTTGACAACCGTGGACAGATGAGAACAGTTGAAGCGTTCCTGGCAGTTCTATTGCTCTTCTCAACCCTTGCGATTGCGACTTCCACCTCTCCTTCCATAGATTCCACCAGTATCGATGATCTCGCAGACGTAGGCAGGCAGGTGATCTTCTCGATGGAAGAAAGCGGCGAACTCAGCCGGCTGATCGATGAAGAAGACTGGGGAACACTCGGTGAAGCTCTGGCAGCAAGCCTTCCAGCAGGCGTTCTCTTTAACTTAACAGCTTACGATGCTGAGCTGAACCGCCTGAACAATGTTACAGT
>JAGLZJ010000136.1 GCA_023131555.1 Candidatus Bathyarchaeota archaeon
TTTCTGATGCTGTTCACCTCACTGGCAATATTGATGTCAGCCACTTTCCTCTTATCGGTCACGAAGATTAACGCGAGAGGTCAGCTGATCAACGTTTCACTCATTGAACAGAGTATGAGCGTCTTCGAGAACTCGATGGAGCTGGCTCTCTGGTCACCTGGAACCTCTTTTGTGCACCACATTGAGGATTTGGGAGGCGTCTTCAAAACAGAGCCTTCAGAAAAACATCTTATGATCAACATAACGGACGACAACACGTTTTCCGTGGTGCCATTCAACAGCAGCGTAGGCCGAGTTGTGTATGATCTTCCCCCCGTTGAATCAGTTGTCTCCACATTCTACATTCAGGGTGATATGCAGGCGATCATAACTCAGAGCAGTTCTTCAATGGCGCAGCTTCACCTTTCTTCAGGACCACCTTCTCCACGGATATCCCTCAGTTATCGCCCACTGGTGACTTCGAGCCAGACAGGCTACAACCCGGACAAACCGACAAACACAATCCGACTATACATAATCAACTTGAACACTTCAGTTGAGTTTGAAGCAGAGGCTGAACTCGATGTTAGAATCACTTGTGTGGATGTCAGTTCAACAGTGCAAACCATTAACTTCACCCAAGCATTCCCATATGTCTGCGTGAAAACAACCGTAGGTGAGAGATGCGACAACATCCTTCTCCCAATGGCCTTCGGCAGGTTCGGATTAATCCTCAAGATCGAGACTTTGATCTGCAACATGCTAGTAGAACGGCTGCCTGGAGGAACCTGAAGATGCCGACTAATGCAGCGAGTTACATCTACTCCTTCTTCGGGTTAACCGTCGTCTCATGCATCCTCATCTCTTCATTCAGTGCTTTCGCAGTAAACCTTCAAGCTGCACCAGAGCGTCTTCAGCTCACAAACCTACTCAACCATATTGCGTCAAAAGGATGTGAACTAGTAGCATTCACCACAGCCACCAACTCCACTTCTGAAGAGATCCTTGACTTACCGCCATCCATCGGCAGCAAAAGATACTGGATTCGACTCAGCAACCTCTCTCTATCTTCTTGGATTGAAGGCTCCCTGGGTGCGATTCATGAAAACCATGGATCAGAGCGAACTTATCTTCCTAAGGGAATCGCTGTTGCTGGTAACTACTCAAGCGGCTTCGGGCGCGCAATTCTGCGCTGCCACCGACAAAACTCCATTATTCACCTCACCTTAATGAAACGGGAGGCGACGAGTTGAAGCTACGGTTGAGAAAGAGCAAACTTGGAACCTTGGATGATGAAGAGGAAACCGAAGAAATCTCTGTGGAGAACCTGGCTGGCTACCTGAATCTTGACAGAAATCCGATTCCAGAAGGATTCCACGAAACGGAAAGCTACCCCTTGAAGGCTCCCTTCTCCTACGCGTCCATCGTTCAGAAAGAGGAGACGGGTGAATACCTGTATATCGTTGACGAGTTACCTCTCATGAAAGAGGAAGCAGATCTCCACCTTCAGGTGAAGAATATACTGGAATATGAACTGCAGCCGCCAAAGCCTGAGGAATCACTTGAAGACTCTTTCAAGGTTCAGATCCCGGAGATAATCGAGGGCCACCACAAGCTGTTCAAGAACATCGACCAAATCAGCCTCAAGAAAATCCTGTACTACATAAACCGGGAGATTGTTGGATACGGCAAGATTGACGCTTTGATGCATGACCCGTACGTGGAGGATATAAGCTGCAGTGGACTAAATCGACACATATTTCTCTGGCACAGACGCTACGAGAACATCAGAACCAACATCTTCTTCAAGGAAGAGCAGAAGCTTGACGACTTTGTTATGAAGATGGTGCATAAGGCAGGAAAACACGTCAGCATAGCCTTCCCCATTGTCGATGTCGCTCTGCCAGGGCAACATCGGCTGGCGGTCGCCTACGGAAAGGAAGCAACGCCTTCCGGAACAAGCTTCACAATAAGGAAGTTCAGGGCAGACCCCTTCACCATAGTGGATCTGATCGAAAACGAGACCATTGACGAAACCATCGCGGCGTACCTCTGGCTGCTTATGGAGAACAAGATGTCGGTGATGATTATGGGAGCTACTGGAGCTGGAAAGACAACTGCGTTGAACGCGGTTGCGTGCCTGGTGAGACCCAGCTTCAAGATAATCTCTGTAGAAGAAGTTGCTGAGATCAACTTACCTCACGAGAACTGGACTCAGACAATTTCTCGTTCAGGCTTTGGAGCGGAGAGTGAAGGAGAGATCACGCTCTACGATCTGATTAAGTCCGCGGTTCGGCACAGGCCGGACTTGATCATCGTCGGAGAAGTCAGAGGTGAAGAAGCCTACGTGCTTTTCCAAGCTCTTGCGACAGGCCACGGAGGATTGTGCACGTTGCACGCGGAAGACGTGGAGACCGCAATCAAAAGACTCACACAGCCACCGATGCAGATTCCATCATCAATCATCCCTTTGATGAATTGTGCAATAATCGTGAAGCATGTTAGGCCACCTGTATTCCTGAGTCCAGAGAAGCGGCTTTCAAGCAGAAAATTCATCCGGATCGCCGAAATACAGAGCTCAACATCGATAAAAGACGTGTTCACGTGGAACTCGTCAGCTGACGCCTTCCAGGAAAACTTGGAAGATAGCTACTTGGTGGCTAAAATCGCGAAGAGTCTCGACATTACGGTGGAACAGGTCCTTGACGATCTGGAGCAGCGGAAGACGATGCTAATGAACATGGCAGAACACCGCATACGAGACTACCAGAGCGTCAACGCAGTGCTGAGCAGATACTATAACACGTCCTCAGCGAGTCCAGAGTGAGTTTCTAC
>JAGLZJ010000137.1 GCA_023131555.1 Candidatus Bathyarchaeota archaeon
CTTGCGAGGTTCAAGGAAAGACGCTTTCTGAGGATCAAGAGTGCGAGGATCAGGAGTGCAGATGCTATCAGAAGCCTCCAAAAAGCTACTGCAATAGCGTCGACACCAACCAGCATTCGAATGAATAAGGCAGCTGTGCCGAAAAGAGAGCCAGCGGCGATGCCCTCTGCTAGGGAGAGGCGTCTACCTCGCTTGACCATCCATTGATCAAACCCTTTGAACCACTACTGTACGGAAAGCATAAAAGATATCCTTCCGCTCGAAGATTCTTCTAGGGAAGTATATGGAACAGGGACAGACGATAGTTCTAACAGGCTTTGAACCCTTCTCGGATTATCACGTTAACCCATCTTGGGAAGCAGTAAAAAGACTTGACAGGAAGCGAATCGAATCATACGAAGTTAAATCGTTTCTAATCCCCCTCGTGTACAACGAGATCAAGAACACTATCGAAGAAATCTTGGAGGCTGAAAGCCCGAAGATCGTTATTAACATCGGTCAGTCAACTCGTGCCCTCATCTCTCTTGAGAAAGTCGCCATCAACCTCGCGGACTTGACAGACTTCCCAGTCTTGTACAATTGCGGAACCCGCCCAACAGACGACTCTCTGGAGCCACAAGGTCCCAAAGCATATTTTTCCACCCTGCCAACCAGAGAGATCCTTAACAGCCTTCGAGAGAGCGAGATCCCAGCTGAGATATCATACACGGCTGGAACCTTCGGATGCAACCAGATCTTCTACCACACCATGCACAAGATAAGCAGAGAAGGAATGCGTATCCCCGCGGGCTTGATACATATCCCCACCCTACCATCACAGGCTGCCCAAGCGCAAAAAAAAATCCCGACAATGAATCTTCAGACGACAGCGAGAGCAATCGAAGTAGCTGTCAAAACAACCCTTCAGAACCTGAAACAGAACCCACAGCTTAATCAGTGAAGCCTTAGATCTGCTGCTTCAAATGTTGAAATCAGCGATCAGTATTTCGCTTTCATAAGAACTAATAGTTTATCTATTGAAGCAACCAACCAGTGTGAAAAATGAACTGGTACATGGTTCTAGTAAAGATAGATCCAAACCACACAGACGAAGCAGTCGATCGCCTTCGAAAATTCCCGAAGAAGCCAACACGCAACATCTTCCTACGTGGTGCCTACTACGTTTTCGGAAACTGGGATGCCTGCCTATGGTTCGAAGCTGAAGCCCACGACGATGCTATGAATTTCCTTCAGCAGTGGGTGCGCCCGATTCCATGGATCACGGAATCTTATGCAATGCCAACAACCACCATCAAAGAATACTGGGCCAAGCCCACGCCTAAGGTCAAGCCTAAGACCAAGGCTAGGTCCAAGCCCAAGCGTAAGTCGAAGAGAAAGAAGTAGACTCGCATCTTCCGATGCTTGTTCTCTTCTCCTTTTTTATTTCGGTCTGCATGTTCTACTGTTGCTAGGTATCAGGAGAATCAGGATACAGCCTGTCTAGTGCTGTTTTCATTTTGTTTCTGCAAGCTCTGCAGAACGTCGAAAACGCTTCCTCTTGCATGGGGCCAATCATGTCGCAGCTTATTCGATTGTTCTCGTGGAAGATCAAACAACATGGAGGGTGACCACCGGAATCTTCAAGTCTCTCCTTTATTTCCTCAATCTTCAGGAAAGCTCTATCAAGCTGTCTTCTGAGACTCGTCATTCCATCCTCTAGAGAAGCGTATTTTCCCCTCAATATAGCGAAACTTCCTTCTCCCGCAATATTCCAACCTAGGACTTGCCCTTTTCCTCCATCGAGGTAGCATGCGGTATGGGAAAGTTGAATGGGCGCCATCTGCCTAAATCCTTAAATTCCCTGTATTTCAACTGGTTCAGCAAGAGTGGTGAATAAGGGAGATCAAATGTCAAGACTCACAAAAAAAGATAAAAAAGAGCTTACCATCAAGCCGATTGAACTCAAACCCACAGACCTTGACCAGCTCTGCAACGGCGACAAGGAGCTGTGCAACGCTTTGTGGCACACCATGTTTCTAGACCCAAGGAAGATCAATATAACTCTGAGAGAGGCAGCGAAGAAAGCTACTGCCTTTGAAAAAGACAAGAAGCACCAGAACGCAAGAATGTACTATCATATTGCCGGTGGATTAGCACTCTGGAAAGGCGATGAATCGAAGGTTAAAAAATACTTCGAGAAATGCGAAGAACTAGCCCCGGAAATGAACTATAGGCCAATCACAGCGATCCCAAAGAAAGCGGCTGAGGCAGCGGTCAAATACTACAAAGAATACCTGAAATAAGCGAGTCGTTTTCGGTTTTTCCCCAGAATGCCGGGGTGGCCGAACGGTTCAGGCGACAGCCTGCAGAGCTGTTCTATATGGGTTCAATTCCCATCCCCGGCTTCCAAGCATAAACCCAAGTCTGCGGACGAACCCCCAGTCGAAGGCTACTTCCGTTTTCTGAACAGCTCAGCGTTCACGCATTCGCAGCGCGCGCATCAATGATTTCAAGAAGACGCTAATTTCCTCTGGAGTATTGTAATGGACTAGGCTAATGCGGATCATGTTTTGTTGGTTGTACGGTTCTAAAGCTCGCGAATAATAGTCTTCAGTACGCGCTGCAATACCTCCCTCAATCCAGAGACGGTTAACTATCTCTTGGTCAGACTTGTTTTCTACTTTGAACGCAAAAGTGGGATCCCTTTCCTCCAAACGTTTCAGATCCGTTAGTCCGTAGACTTTTACCTTCGACATGTCCCTTAAGCCTTTGATGTCGCCGAAGCCAGCTAGCACCATTTTCGATAGCTCCGTCTCGTACTTCTCAACTGCGTT
>JAGLZJ010000138.1 GCA_023131555.1 Candidatus Bathyarchaeota archaeon
GAAGAGCGATTTGTGGAAGAAAGAATTTACACGATACCTCTGAGTCGCGCTTGGATAAAACCTCCTAAGAAGCGGGCTCCAGGGGCGATTCGAATACTTGAAGCCTTTATTCAGCGACACATGAAAGTCGGCGAAGGGCCCGAAATTGAAGAGGAAGAAGGCGGTCGGATAATAATCAGCAACGAGGTTAATGAAAAAATATGGAGTCGTGGGATTGAGAAACCTCCCCGCAAGCTGAGAATCCGCGCCGCCAAAGATGAGGCGGGAAATGTCACAATCTTTCTAGCCTAGGGGCTTCACTTTGGCGATTTTCTTCCTCAGCCTTTTGGGAATTCCAAGCATTGGCGTGTACTCTCTAGTAACAGATAGAATCGCCATCGTTCCTCCACAGCTAGCCGTCGGGGCAGGGAAAATAAAGGAATGGCTGAAAGTGAATACTGTGGAAACCACCGTAGGAGGGTCAGTTGTTGTTGGAGCCTTAGCCTGCGGCAACTCAAACGGTATACTGCTTCCGCACTTCGTGAAGACTGAGGAATTGGAAAAGATAAAACTGGGATCAGAGGGCAGCAATTTAACGGTGATGGACACGAAGAAGACAGCCTACGGGAACATAGTTTTATCAAACGACAAAGGAGCCATCACAGACCCTCGTCTGAGCAGGAAGACAGTTGCCACGATCTCTGACACCTTAGGCGTCGAAGCAGTTCAGGGAGAAATCGCAGGGTTGCCATATGTTGGCTCATTAGCCTTAGCTACAAACAAAGGTGTTCTAGCGCATCCCTTGATCAAAGATACGGAATCGCAACTCATGGAAGACGTGCTGAAAGTCCCAGTGACTCCATGCACCATAAATTGTGGAATTCCATATGTGGCAACTGGGCTTATAGGAAACAGCACTGACGTCATAGCAGGAATTCTAACAACAGGTCCTGAAATCTTTATAATTGGTCAAGCTCTTGATGTCGTGGAATGATATGAGCCAAGTTAAAGTGTTTCGAGTAACTGGAAGAATCACCAAACCTAATCTGAAGACTGCCTTCAAGAAGGAGATCCGCGCCATGAAGCCCGAAGACGCTGAAGAGAAAGTCTTCATGGAGATCGGAAGCAAACACAGAGTGAAGCGGTTTCACATAAAGATCCTGAAAACAGAGGAGATCTCACCAGATGAGATTCAGAACCCTCTCGTGAAGAAACTGACGCTAGGAAACGACACCAATGTCGAGTGATGACGAGACCTTCAGAAAATTACTGTCGGAAATGCGTTTCTTAGAAGGCACAGCAGAAGCATTGCAGAACAGAATAAACCTGGTACGGGCAGCAATAACAGAACTTGCATTCGCATCAGCAACAATTGAAGGATTGGGAAAGGAGAAGAAGCGTGTCCCACTGCTTGTCCCCGTTGGCGGAGGGTCCTTCATCAAGGCAAAAGTCGCCACCGCCGAGACTATAGTAGTCGGTATGGGTGCAGGCGTCTCAGTTGAGAAACCTCGCGGGGAAGCCGCGAAAATAGTTGAGAACAGAGCCTCCAAACTTGAAAAATCTAGGGCGACTCTGCAGAGCCAGTTGAACCAAGTTCTTGAGCGAATGAACAGCGGCAGACAACAGCTTGATGAAGTCTCTCTAAGATTGGCAGGTAGGAGACAGGACGCTAGTGTTCGAAAAACTGAAGGCAGGCCTTAACGGGCTAGTCGGAAAAATCACGACAACTGAGCTTAATGCAGAGCAACTCCATCCGATTCTCTCCGAGTTCAAGCTTAGCCTTGTTGAAAACGATGTTGCTTTTCCAGTTGCGGAGCGAATCTGCAACGAGATGGAGAAGAGACTTGACGGGGTGGAAGTTAAGCGCTTACAGGATCGGAGAGAACTCGTGAAGAAGAACCTGCAAGAGGTTCTTATGGAAATCTTGAGTTCAAACGAGCAAATCGACTTGATTAAAAGGGTCGAGTTGAAGAAGAAGCAGGGTGAAGCCCTCGTCATCGTCTTCGTGGGAATTAATGGCACGGGAAAAACGACGACGATCGCAAAAATGACCAAGTTCTTCATGAAAAGAGGTTTCTCAGTCGTTTTAGCCTGTAGCGACACCTACCGAGCTGGATCTATCGAGCAGCTTGAGGAACATGCCAGAAGACTCAAGGTTAGGATGATCAAGCACAAATATGGCGCTGATCCGGCAGCTGTAGCCTTTGATGCCATAAAGCATGCAGAGGCTCATGGAGTCGATGTCGTTCTCGTAGACACAGCTGGCAGAATACAGACGAATAAGAATCTGATGAATGAACTGGTAAAAATAAAGCGCGTGGTGAATCCCGACTTGACGCTTCTCGTTGTTGATGCATTAACAGGCAATGATGCAGCTGCGCAAGCTGAGGAATTCAACGCAAGTGTCAGCCTTGACGGCACTATCTTGACGAAAGTGGATGCCGACGTAAAGGGTGGTTCAGCCTTGAGCGTCACCCACATAACTGGCAAACCCATCCTTTTCATCGGAATAGGTCAGGCCTACGATGATTTACGATCATTCACACCCGAAGAATTCACTCAAATGATTCTGAAGTGAATCTACACGCAAAAACACTGCTTCTATTCGAGAAGCTTTAGGAGAATTGACTTCTCACTGTGCAATCTGTTCTCAGCCTGGTCAAAAATCACGCTATTCGGATGATCTATCATGTCCGCTGCGATCTCGTATCCTCGATGAATAGGCATATCATGCATTATGAGCGCGTGGCTCCTTCCGAGAAGATTGCTGTTAAGTTGATATGGCATCATCTTTTCAATGCG
>JAGLZJ010000139.1 GCA_023131555.1 Candidatus Bathyarchaeota archaeon
TCTGATGGTATCCAGTTTGTGTAGGTTTTCCTTATGCTGAATATGTTTGCCAGAAACCTTCGACAGCACTCAAAGTCTTTCTCCCAATGATAATCTCGCATCCTGATTATCATAGAAACTTCACCAAAAGATCAAAGCAAATGCTCATTTTTATCGTGTTCCATTCTTGCCTCTTCAATGCATATATGGCATTCTTAGAGGTGCGCGCCTGCAAATACGCCTACGTGCGCGCAGATGCAAAGGGATCGCGATCAAATCGCATCTACCTGATTCTCAGAATCTGGATAATAACGAGAACAACAATGAAGAAGGCTATGGCTACCGGAAAGATAATCCAAATCTCAAGCAGGTCAATTAATGCACCTAACATTATGGGCATCACAATTCCTATAACGCTCTCAGGAATGAACTGCAGACTGTATGCAGTCCCTCTTGATTTTCGCGGTGTGATTTTTGCCACCAATGAAGTCGTGATAGGCATAGTCATTATGTTGAAGAAACCGTAGACGAGGTAGAATAGTATTGCCTGAGTCGTTGAAGTTGATGCAAACATAAGTATCAGCGCGAAGGTAGCTGTTGAGAAGATCAGTGTAAGGGCTCGTCTCCATCCTAGTTTATCCCCTGCATAACCCCCAACGATCACACTTGCTAAGCCAATCAGGGGGTTCAAGCCAAAGATGATGGATGCTAGACCTATGTCCAAACCTTTCCTCTCAGCCAGATAAGTCGTGAGAAACGTTGAGATTGTACCGCTTGCCGCGCTTGCGAAGAGCATGAGCATAAGAAAAGACAGGAAAGTCAACGACAGAACATACTTCAGCGGCGTAGTCAGACGTTTACCGCTCTTTCTACCTTGCAAGTCTTCACTTGGTAGCGCATCTACGTTTACTGAGAGAGCGACAACTGCAACGAGCAATATGGGGACAATCCAAATGAGATAGGCATATCTCCATTCCAACCAATTCAGGACAACGCCTAACGTGATAGGTCCAAGGGCAATCCCTAATGTGCCGCTTGCACCGTGAAAGCCCAGTGTCCTACTCAGGAAGCTGGGGCGTGAAATATTGGTTGCTGCACTCAGAGCTGGCGGATGATAAAACGTTGAAGCCAAGGCAGATAGTGAAAAGCCTAGAACCGCGATCTCCACGTTCGGAAGCAGAAAGATCAAGGCTCCAGCTAGTACGTTTAGGAACAGACTGAATGAGATAAGATCGGTGTGGACTAAGCGATCAGCAAGCAACCCACTTGGAACAGAGAAGATTAACGAGAAAACTCGAGGAATAGACACAATGATGCTTGCATATAGAATAGACAGTCCATAATCATTAATTAAAATAGGCAGAAGAGCGAGGGGAAGATTTGTGTAGACATGAAGCAGAGTGTGAGAAGTGCATAAAAACAGTAATTTGCGCTGAAAACTCCCTTCTGCCATAAACTCACCTGAATCGTGACTTGTTGTTCGCTGGTTTGCTGTCACAGTAACTTCAGCAACACCATTTGGAGTACGCTTAAGAACGTAAACCAGGCGCTAGAGAAGACTGCCGGTTTGAGCCCCCGTCTCAATGCTATAGCTGCAACTGCAATTTGTGTCGGAGGCACCTTTCCAGTTCACTAGCCAATTGCTGCGCGTTACTCTTGTTGAAGCACATAGGAGGTTTGATCTTGATCACGTTTTCGTGAGGACCATCAGTTCCTACCAGAATTCCATTATCTCTGAGCTGATTCTTCAAATCCTCAGCAAGTTCTGTGTGTGGCTCTAGTGTGTCTTGGTTCTTTACGAGTTCAATTCCGAGGAAGAACCCGGAGCCTCGTACGTCACCTACTTCTGGATTTTCTTCTGCAAGTATGCTCAGCTTCCGTTTAAGGTAGTTTCCTGTCTCTAGGGCATTTTTCTGCAGTTTCTCCTCTTCTATTACTTCAAGGACAGCGAGTCCGATCGCGCAGGATACTGGGTTTCCTCCGTATGAACTGAAAAATTCCATTCCGTTTTCGAAGCTTTGTGTTACCTCGTCTGTCGTCACGACTGCGGCAATTGGATGACCGTTTCCCATGGGTTTGCCGAGGACTACAATGTCTGGGACAACGCCTTGAGTTTGAAAGCCCCAGAAGCATTCTCCTAAGCGCCCAAATCCTGTTTGGACCTCATCGGATATACATACCCCTCCTTGTGCCCTGATGACGCCGTATACTTCCTTTAGGTAACCTTCGGGGAGTGGTACTTGACCACCGCAACCTATCACCGGTTCGCAGATGAAAGCAGCTACGTTTCCGTCGCTCGTGTTGAGGAGTTCAATTGCTTCATATGCGTATCTTTTTCCTGTTTCTTTGGTATTGTGTCTGTATTTCCCTCTGTAGGTGTCCGGAATGGGGGCTTTCAGGACGTGGGAAGTTTGTCCTCGTCCCCCCCTGCCTTCGAATTTGTATGGGCTGATTTCGATGTCCATTTTTGTGTTACCATGATAACCGTGTTCAACGACCATTATCTTTCGGCGACCAGTATGTGTGTGGGCTAGACGGATGGCGAGGTCGCTTGCCGCGCTGCCCGAGTTCACGAAGAAAACCTTGTTTAGCGGCTTTGGGAATTTTGCCAGCAGTTTCTCTGAATAGTCATTCAGTTGATTGTATAAGTAGCGGGTGTTTGTGTTCAGCATCGCCATCTGCCGTTGACCTGCTTGAACTACTCTGGGGTGACAGTGTCCGACATGAGAAATGTTGTTTCTAGCATCAAGGTAG
>JAGLZJ010000014.1 GCA_023131555.1 Candidatus Bathyarchaeota archaeon
TGAAACAGCCGCTGAGCTACTGTATCTCGCTGCCTACACCTATGGAGACATTATTGGAAAGACGGTGGTAGATCTCGGTTGTGGAACAGGTAGGCTGGCAATCGGCTCTGCGATACTAGGAGCAACAGATGTGGTGGCGGTAGATATAGACAGGGTTGCCATAAGAACAGCCTCCAGTAGTGCAAAACGTCTCCGTGTGGATGATAGCGTTCAGTGGATAACAGCAGACCTATCAGCACTGCAAGGGGACTTCGACACCGTGATCCAGAACCCACCCTTCGGGGTACAGCAAGTGAAAGCTGACCGAGTTTTTCTTCAAAAGGCTTTGGAAGTTGGTTGCAGAGTCTACTCGCTTCACAGAAGCAGTAGGGAAAACATCATGATGCTTAAGAAATCAAGCTGGAGACAGACGTCGTCTTCCACATTAGTTCCGCCATCACCCTTCATAAAAAGGTTCATTGAGAGAGCGGGAGCCTCAATCAAAGCAGTTTACGGCATGAAGACGATGATTCCACACATGTTTGACTTCCACACAAAACCCAAACACGAGTTTTTTGTTGATCTCTATATCATAGAGACCCTTCGGGGCAAAGATAGATCAGATGGCTGAGCCACTCTCTGTAAAAAGCTTTATTGAAGGGAACACCGTTGAAAGAGAGTAACATCAAAAGCGTCATCAGGAGGCAACTGAAGAGTTGGCCTTACAAAACCTGACGCATTGATGGAGCATAAAGCACATGAAAAATGATTCAGTAAACAGGGGAAGTGGACAATGGGTTGTTCCTGGAAGCTTCCTAGGGGTCATCGAAGAATTCACACCGGGGGCAGGTACTTACGCAGATAAAGGAAAAATCTTCGCAAATGTCGGTGGTCAAACGTTGCTTGACATGCAGAACCGAACAGTCGCAATCTTTCCCGCAACAAAAGGTGTGAAAGTCCCGCAGGTAGGCTCATACGTAGTTGGTCAAGTCTCCAAAATGCAAAGCAAGACCGCTGTCATTCGAATCCTTAAGATCGGAAAAGAAGCGCTGTCAGGAGTTTTCAGCGGACTGCTATATATATCAGACGCAAGCCAATCCTACGTCGATTCAATCCACGACGTCTGCAAGGCAGGAGATATCATACGCGCCAAAGTAATTAGCCAAACGAATCGCCTTAACCATCTCTCTACAGTTGAAAGGCAACTTGGAGTTCTCTACGCTTTCTGTTCACAATGTGGTCACTTGCTTCAGCAAAAGCGCTATAAGATGCAGTGCGACAATTGTGGCAAAGTCGAAAGACGCAAAACGGCTGAAGACTACGGGCAAGCAATCATCTCTGACGGAGATAAAGAATATGAAAGTAAAGATTCTGCGCAGAAGCAAGAAAGAGCTCGAGATTGAGATTGAAGGAGAAGGGCACACACTCTGCAATGTGCTTCAGGAAGCGCTAATCAAGGATGGAAGAGTGGACCTAGCGGGATATGACATCCCACACCCTCTTACTCCAGTTCCGCGTATCTATGTTCGAACAAAGGGCAGGACTAGGAGTAGCTCAGAGAAGGTTCTTGAAGACGCAGTAAGAGAAGTGCAGAAGCAGACTGAGGTATTCCGGAAAGCTCTTGTGAAAGCCTTCAACGAACAAGAGAAGTCATAATAAGGATTCAAGTCTCTTCAATGCTACGGAGAGAAGCGAATCAAAGGCGTCAACAGCATCTCTGTGTTTTGCCATCAAACTGACACTTTCTCCAAGGGTCATTAAGCCAGTTAACCAAACATGAACCAACAGCGATTCAGCAGCATCCGCCAATCCGTGTCGATCCATTCTTGATGGCAGGAAGAGCTTCAAACCGGCTTGCTTCAAAGCCTCAGACAGAATGTTGCCCTCAGTCTTCCTCCCTGTCGGTTTTCCTGTCCGGATAGACAGATATAGAGAATAAACTAGGTTCGTGTAAGCATCACCAAGCTTTGCTAGATCGACATCTGTAAGAACTGCATTAACGGTCTTGTGAACTGGGGCCAGCGAAGCTATTCTTTTCCGTAACGGAGTCATCGAACAGAGCTCCTTCCAAGAAAGAGTGTATGAGAACGCTTATTATATGTACGTAGCAGCCCTAGCTGGGGAACCGACTTCAGTTGAGAAAACTCAGAACAGTGAAGCCGGAGATAAGAATACTTGGCGTTGACGATGGGTTCTTCGTCCCACACCAACCGGGCAAATGCACCATCATTGGAGTGGTGTTCAGAGGAGGATACTGGCTGGAGGGAATTATGCGAACGCAAGTGGAAGTAGATGGGTTAGACGCAACCGACAAGATCTCAGAGATGATAGCGCGTTCTCAACATCGTAAGCAATTAAGAGTCGTAATGCTGGATGGAATCACCTTTGCGGGTTTCAATGTTGTCGATGTGTCAGAGCTTTCCGAAATGGTAGGTCTACCAGTGATCGCCATCACGCGCGAGAGACCGAATCTTGAAGATATACGAACCGCTCTAGAGAACCTTCCTTTCACAGAAAGGAGGTGGAAAGCAATCGCAGACCGAGAACAGCTCTTTGAAGTCACAGGTCACAGAAAAACCAGAATATTTATGCAAACAGCAGGATTGGAGCCGAACACAGCGAGGGAGATCGTCATTAAGACGTCAACAAGGAGTAATATCCCTGAGCCCTTGCGCGTTGCTCATCTAATTGCCTCCGGTTTGACCGTTCCACTGAACGAGTGAAAACTCATAATCGGAGCGCGTTTGAAAAAGATTTTTAAGAGTGAGTTGCGAGGGGAAGGGATCGGATACGGTGAGGTTGCATTGGAATTCTGCCCAAAATGCGGTAAAAGACTCGTGGTTCAGAAAGACAAAGAGAAGGGAGCCTTCTGGACTTGTCCAAAATGTCAGTTCACAAAGAAAGTGGAAGGGCACGAGATACCATTCGTCTCGGTAGCTGTTAAAACCCAGAAACCCTACCCGGAATCCATTGCAGTCATTGGGAAGGAAGAACAGAAACTGAGGACTCTGCCAACCGTTAAAATGGAGTGCCCAAGATGCGAAAACAAGTTGGCATTTGCCTGGCAGGTACAGACTCGTGGAAGCGATGAATCCTCAACGCAGTTTTTCAGATGCACAAAGTGCAACTTCACGTTCCGAGAATACACCTAACTCAACCTAGTCATGCACCCGACAGCTTCAGAACGCGAGTTGAGTGAGTATAGACATATAGAACCACCAGATCAGTAAGACGTTAAAGAGCAGCCCGAAAAATCCTAGAAGAAGATTTGCGCGGTGCATATATGCGCCGCGCATTATTCGCCACGTCTCTGTCTTCGTCTTTGACAGCAACGTACACGATTATGCCTCCCAGAATGCCAAAGAATAGTGGCACAAGATACTAAATCTTAGTGGGTTCCTGCAAGCCCTCGACAGCTTCTTCTGCCTTTGGTACGCGGATTTTCGCCCACAATATGCGTGAGCCAATAATCAGCAGAGGATACAGCACGATCCAAGTCATGCTAAACAATCCTCCGTAGAAGTTGTGAAATATCCTCATGGCGGCTTCGGCAGCTTCAATGCCTTGGCTTAGGTTCTGGATAAACGCTAAGTAGATGGAAACGATTCTGAGGATGTTGATTCCGTAGGTGATTATAGCGCCAATCAAGAAGTATGCTAGCTTTTGGGATTTCGGAATCTTCGTCTTTTTGAGAAACAGTAACATGACAAAAGTGTAGATTAAGAGGCTCTGAATTCCCGCGCAGGGCCATCCTATATAGTATCCGGTCAGATATTGCCCTGAAGAATCAGAGACCTGGAGGAGTGGCATACCAAGATATGGGGTGCCGAAGGCTGTTTGGTAGCCCAACAACCCAAGAACAGCTGCTGCGAGAGATGCAGTGAATGGTACGAAAGTTTGCAGGGGGGTGAAATACCCTAGGGGGTAGAGTGTGTCTATCATGTAGGCTGAACCTATCGCTCCTAGAAGGATCATGGAGCTGGAAAAAGCCTTCAAACCCTCAATCTTATACGAGACCCAGACTGCAATCGCGAAAAGAGAAGTAAAGAACAGATACTCAATCGACAAGAGCCACGAATCGTAGATCCATTTTGCAGGAGGATATGGCGCAAATGGAATTTCTAGGAATTCACCGGCTCCCAACAGACTTGATCTAAGCCCAGTGAAGTTCACTGCTAAAATATATGTCATCGACAGAATCGAAGCGGCGACTAGGAAGAGGGTTTTTCTGTTGCTGAGTGGTTTTTTGAGTTTAAAGCTTTCCCAGTCTAGAATTAACTCTAGGAGTAGTAACCAGAGAAAGAAAAGGTAAAAGGTGCGACCCTTCCATGTCTTGGAAAACGAAGTGGGGTCAATAATCATCAGTGTGGCTATAGGTAGAGCCACGGTAATCACTACCAAAAGAACCGGAGTGCATTTCAGATTGCTAAGAAGGGCGACGACATCAATCATGCGACGTTTCAGATTGCTTAGAAAGGCACCGACATCAATCATGCGACGTTTCACCTCTTCTGTTACTGCATGTGTGTCATACAAAGTTTTTCATGTGCTAGGGAGACTCGAGCGTTATGCTTTTATTAGCGACACCAGCACAATACCTATCCATTGTTAGGGAGGACTGAACTGACCTGTTTAAAGCAAAAATGACTGATGCTAGATTGCTACGAGATACATTCTCAGCCATAGGTATACTCATTGACGAGGCAACTTTCAATCTGACTCCTGAGAACATCAATCTCCGTGCTATGGATCCCTCCCGTGTTGCTATGGTGGATTTCTTCTGGCCTAAGACTGTCTTTGATGAAGCTGCTGAAGGAACTGGCTTTCAATACGAATGCGACCAACCCCAGAAGATCTGCGTGAACCTAACCGAACTCCTCAAGCTTCTTCGAAGGACAAGCAAGGAGGAAGCAGTGGAAATGTCGCTGAATCCAGAGACACAACGCCTCCAGATCTCAATAACAGGAAAATACAATCGAGTATTCAACATGCCGACTCTGGAACCTCAAGAGGAAGAAGTCCCAACTCCTAAAATCACCTTCAAAGTTCAAGCAAAAGTTACTGCTTATGGACTGCGCCAAGTAATTGAAGACGCACAATTAGTTAGCGACCATGTGAGAATAGAAGCTGACACCGAGAAACTGGTGCTCAACGCTACAGGAGATCTCATGGGAGCTACAATTGAACTGAAAAAAGGAAGTGATGCGCTATTGGAGCTTCAGACACAAGAACCATCCAAGGCAACGTATAGCCTCAGCTATCTCTCCGAAATCATCAAAGCCGCCTCAGCCACCAGCGAAATCGCAACCTTGGAATTCGCGAATGATATGCCCATTCGCATTGATTTCCAGCAACCAAAAGAGGGAAAACTGACCTACTATCTAGCCCCACGCATAGAAGTAGAATGAGTGATGTTGCTGACTGAAGAAGACCTATCGAAATATCCATTTCTTCCTCAAGCAACCGACTATGTGAAGCAACTTGACCTTGATATAAATGAGTTGACGGAAACACTAAATGAGATACTCAAGCGCGCTGAACAGCGGGTAGAGGTTTGTCTTGATCCAGCTATTGGTCAAGCTATGAGGTTTCAGGCTCTTAGGAATCCAAGCATAGAGATTCCTTCATTCCCAGTTGCAGTAATCATTGCCAACGCCTTAAAAAACAACTATCTAAAGAAAAGATATGCACTCTGTGAAGCCAAGAAAATCTTTGAGAATCTTAAGAGAGAGCAAAAGAAAAAAGTCTTCGAGATAGCGAAATTCTTCAAGTGGGATATCCGTCCTGTCACATCTGAAAAAAAGAGCATTCAGCATTTTGCACTCGACTTCGTGAACTACATTAGGAACACGACGTCTCTTCGACAGCCCGAATGGAAACTCATCAACAGGAAGCTTATCGATGGAAGGGTCAGCCTGACGAAATCGGAACTGTGTCGTCTCCTTCAAGAAGAAGTTCAGAGGTACATAGAAGCCAAGCTGAACTCTGAGATTCCTGAATTGCCTCCAGCAGTAACGGTAATTATCGAGCAGTTGAAGACCCGATTCTCAAGAAAGACCGGAGACACTCAGATGGTCTACCCTCATGAGATGGAGCCGAACGCCTTTCCGCCCTGTATTAAATCGCTCCAAATCTCACTATTAAAGGGGCATCATCTTTCTCACATAGGTCGTTTTACTCTAACAACCTTCTTCGTTAATGTAGGCATGGCGGTTGACGGTGTTGTCAACCTGTTTCGATCACTATCGGATTTTAATGAACGACTCACCGTGTACCAAGTCGAACACATTGCTGGAGAAAAAGGATCAGGTACAAAATATACGCCTCCGACATGCTCAACACTCCAGACACATCGCGTGTGCGTTGACCGAGATGAAGGATGTCGAAGGATTAAACACCCACTAGCCTATTACAGGAAAGCGCTCTCCAAAGATTGACTGGTTATAATTCACCATGCAGTCCTTCAGGGCAAGCATTATCGCACGGGAGCGCACACAGATCGACAAGCCCAAGGCACAGAATGAGGGGAGATTGGATAGTTAGAATCATTTCAAGCATGAACCAACATAGAAAAAGGTTAAATGGTCATGAAAGTATGTCAATTCAACCCTTGATGAGGCTAACTAATGCATGTCGCGGTAATTCCTGCTTACAACGAGGAAAGAAGCATTTCTGGCATCGTTGAAGAAGCACGGAAACACGTAGACTACGTGGTTGTGGTGGATGACTCTTCGACAGATGGAACTGGGGATGCAGCACGAAACTCAGGAGCTATTGTGATTGAAAACCAGAAGGACAGAGGTGTAGGCGCTGCCATAATCACAGGGATCGACTATGTGAAGAAGTTAAGACCTCGAGTCGTGGTGATTCTAGACGGGGATGGACAGCATTATCCCACGGATATTCCGCGCCTCATCGAGCCGATCGTCAAAGGAACAGCTGAACTTGTATTGGGATCACGCTTTTTACGATCGACTCCCAGTAGCATGACATCGCTAAAAAGGCTGGGCAACAAGTTCTTGACTTTCATTGTCAGTCTCTTGGTGGGAAGAAAGTTCACAGACACTCAGACAGGGTTCAGAGCATTCAGTCAAAGGGCACTTCTGGCTCTGAACCTAAGATCCAGGTTTACATACACGCAGGAGATGATTCTTGAGCTTTGTCTTAGAGGTTACCGCTGCATTGAGATTCCTGTGAGAGTTCGCTCACGTAAATATGGAAATTCCAAAGTAGCTTCAAACATCATTCGGTATGCTATTAAAAGCCTACTGATAATAGTCTCAACATATTTGTTAGTGAAGACTCAGAAGTGAGTTCCCTGATGATGCTTGCTGAAGTCGTTCTGAGTGCCTGGCTAATTGTCTTCTTTATGTTTGTGTTTCTGTATTTCGGATATTTTCTGTTGGTTTTTGTTCTCGGCAAGTGGCGAAGGAAGCAGATAAAGAAATCCGATGAGTTCCTCCCTCATGTTTCCGTTCTGATACCCTGCTACAACGTGGAGACATCGATCGACCAGAAACTTGAGAACCTGCTGCAATCAAGCTATCCAAAAGAAAAACTGCAAATAATAGCGATAGAATCAGGCTCGGATGACCAAACATATAGAAAGCTTTCCCAACATCACAATTCAGGGGAGATTGAACTCATCAGACAGCCTAAGAGATTAGGCAAAGCTTCAGCGATCAATGCAGGGCTTGAAAGATGCGTAAGTGACATTGTAGTTATAACTGATGCAGAAGCCAAGTTGGACAAAGATGCTATCAAAGAGCTAGTGAAGAATCTGGCCGATCCAGATATTGGAGCCGTAGTGGGATCACTCATCATTTCCCCTGGCAAGTCGATTTTCGGGAGGATGAACCATCTCTTTTTCAAGAGTTTCAGGCAGAGAATTAGAATCTGGGAGTCCAATATAGATTCAGTGTCATTCCTTTCAGGTGAACTTTGTGCATTCCGGAAATCGGTCTTGGGGAGAATCAGCGAGAGAACAATTAATGATGATAGGTATATATTGTTGAAAACGAGGAGCATGGGTCTGCGTTGTGTATGTGAACCCTTAGCTCATGTTTCCGAATCAACACCGAATAATCTCTCAGGTCACATAGCACAGAAACGAAGAACAACGATGGGAGCCATTCAGGGAACGGTAGAGTTCAAACACCTTCTGTTCAATTCAAGATATGGGTTGTTCGGAAAGCTGATACTACCCGCCTATCTCATTAGGCTGATCCTTTTTCCTTTTCTTCTACTATTACTCGAAACTCTTTCTCCCCTCCTAATATTGCTCCTGTGGTCCACAAATGGTGCAATCTGGGTGATGGCAGGGCTATTGACCTTGATTCTCTTTTCTTTGTTTGCCGCTGGACGAAGACTGTTGTTGCCACTATTCTATGGAATAATAGTCCAAATTGCGATTCTTATGGGCATATCCGATTATTTGCTTAGAAGACAGAGCGTGCTTTGGCCAAAGATAAACAAGACCTAATGGATACGCAGATGACCAACTAAAAATTACGTTCACTGCGAAGAGAGGGAGACGGAAGATACGTCAATCCATAGATTCAAAACGTTCGCGCGCACGCGCGTATCTGCAGTAACCTTTTCGGTTGTGGTCTTATTCGTGGTCTTAGACCTTGTAGTGTTCATCTTTCCCTATTTGATTCATGGATATGTTGTTCCTGTTGGATGGGATAAACCTTGGTACATTCGAAATATGCGTCTTATTGAAGAACAGGGTATTCTGTCATTATTCAGAGAAATTGGTCAAGTAAACCTCTTCTCCACGCTTGAATACGCAGTTTCATACGTTTCCGGTGCTTCGTTCATGCTCACAGCAGGTGTGGTACCAATCATTTGCGCTATTTCATTTCTTTTTGTTTATTCTAGAATCACACAAAAACTTACCAAATCTCTTCACTTAGGGATCTTCTCAATGATTCTGACGATTATCGACTACAACCTCTTGCGGATGGTAGGAACCTCAGTTGATAGAAGCCTATTCACTTTTCTGATGATCGCGATCTCTCTTTTCATCGTGCTGCCACAATTGCTTGAAAAGTCTTCTAAGATTCATCTTGCCATGTTCTCGATTCTACAAATCCTCGCTGGCTTGTCTCAAATGGAAACCTATGGGATCAATCTGTTAGTGCTGGCGATTTTTGTAGCTATCAGCTGGAAGACATATCCTCTCAAAAGGATCCGAATTGTCCTTCTGGGAATCCTTATTCCTCTGGTCTTTATCCTCGCGATTCAATTACCCTATCTTCCAGAATTCCTAGAGACGCATATAATAAATCCTTCAAGCTCACCTTGGCGCCCGATTGAAGGTGAAATAGCACATCCAGTAAGCTATCTATTGTCAATGGGAAGCGGTCTGATTGCCTTCTTTGTGTCAGGTTTGCACAAGACTCTACAAACCGTTAGAAAGGATAAGGAG
Organism: Candidatus Bathyarchaeota archaeon; assembly: GCA_023131555.1. Taxonomy (GTDB): domain Archaea; phylum Thermoproteota; class Bathyarchaeia; order Bathyarchaeales; family SOJC01; genus JAGLZJ01. The sequence goes on from JAGLZJ010000014.1 coordinate 9,413, forward strand.
CGATCTTTGCTCCTCCTGATCTTTCTATGGAATGTGGTTGTAATTGCTTTTTCCTTTGCACCGATAGTTGGTCTGAGAATTCCAGGCTGGAGGCTTCTTTTACTAGCAACAGTTCCTCCAATAGCAACAATTGGATTCTCCGAGTTCTTTTTAAAGAAGAGTCTAAGCGTAAAGCGGATGTTAGGGATTTTAGGAGTTGCGGCGATCACCTGCACTATTCTCGCAGTTAATCAAAACGTCAACTATAGACCTTGGCTGGCACGTGAAGAGTTAGCGAAACTTGATTGGATCGCCAGTAACAAACAAAGCGACTCAGTGATCTTCATCTTATACTATGATTTTGGGGAAGACACAATGTTATGGGCTGAGTTGCACAGAAATTGGATTCAATCAATCGTTGGTACGGGAACCCGCATTTACTTTGGTGAGGTGGGTTTTCTCATGCACTCCGAACCGACCCCTTCGAGTAATTTTCATGTGAATTATACTTCATACGAATTCTGGGGTAAGATGAAGGATGTTTCGCCAGCTTACTCTGAGAATTACTTAATAGTGGAATGGTACGAAGCTTCCATTGATTCTAGATATTCGCGAGAAGTCGCACGCGCAGGGGTATATCTTTCTGAAACGAGGTAGAATTGGCGGGTTTGCAGACGTGCACAAGAGACTAAGCTTCTGCAAGGTGCTCCTGCGGAGGGCTCTCCTTCTGGAGTTCTTGGTCAACGTCATTTGGACTCCACGAGGCTACGTTGCGGGAGCCGGTTTCACGACCTGTGTGCTCAACATATAGTCTATCCGTTTCTATAGCGCCTTTCAGAAGCGGGGTTTCCATGAGTGAAGCAAGAAATCTGATATCCTTCGGTAGGCAATCGCCTCCAATACCTTCTCTTGCTTCCAGAAGCTTAACATTCCACTTAGTATTAGCAGCATCTCGAACCTCGCTGAAGGACAGACCGTGTTCTTCACAGATTAATCGCAGTTGCTCAGAGAAAGCGATTTGTACAAATCTATACGCATTCTCAGCGATCTTGGTCATTTCGGCTACTTCCAAGCTGGGAACAGGAAAGAGGGGGATATCTAGAGCTCCATAGAGTCTCTTTCCAACATCAATGCTTTCTTTATCCAAGCCACCCATTACTCTTAGTTGCCTTACTCCATGCGGTCCAGGGTCTTCGGACCAAAACCGATGAGGCACATGAACTAAATGCACCCTATCGAAAAGCGCTGCAACCTTTTGACATGTCCCTAAAGACACTGTGCTTTCAATGCTAACAAGTGGCCTGTTATCGTGCTGTGACTGAGCAATCTTACGGCATGCGTCAAAGATATTGGACATGTCGGGGCGGTCATTTCGCCAATTTGTGTTTACACATATGAAATATGCATCACAATTTGGGACATCAGTCCATTTGCTGTATGCAGGAAAAGGGTTTACAGTCGCTACCTTCACGTCGCTTACATCATAGCCACAGGTTGCGAAGCCTCGCTTTCGAAGATGGGCGGCTGTTGGGTACCCCACATTACCAAGCCCGATCACACAAGCGCGAATTGATCTCATATCGGGGAACATGGCATGCCTCATCTTCTTCTTCGATCTCAGCGTTTCGCGCACAAGTGCATAATCCAACTTGGTCCTTTTAGTATGATGAAGCGTTTAAAAGCGTTGTTATCTTGTTCCTTTGCCATAAGCTAAAACACGATCCCCGAACTTTCCCACACCGTTCAAGCCACGTACTAATGGATCGACTCAGTTAATCCTCTGATCTTTGATAAATCCCGATGTGGTAAATAGGGATGTAGAAGGGGGAATTCCACTGTTCGATTTCTGTGAAATGTCTGCAGAGGCTGACGTGCAGAAGCTCATATTCATAGTTCTCATGGTAGTCTCCAGAGTAGCCAAGCATCTTTCTTCCTAGTTTGTACAGTCGGTTTTCTGAAGGGAGAACACATGCGAGAAGCCCTCCCGGTCTTAGGCACTTGCTTATCTCTATCAGTGCTTTGTCTAAATCATCGACGTGTTCCAATACGCTTATAGCTACTATGACATCACACTTCTCGGCAATCCAGTGTGATAAATTCCTTACATCAGCTTTCCTTAGTTCAAGGTTATTGCAGGTTCTTTGGATGTCTCTGAGAGTGGTTTTTTCAACGAAATCAAACAGCTCTTCGATATCTGAGCCTATGACTTTGTCTGCAATCTGACAAAGGCTTGGAAGGAAAAAACCATATCCACAGCCAACCTCTAATATGACATCCCATCGTCTGAGCTTAAGGTAGTCAAAAACCTCTCTCAATCTATTCCAATATAGAGAGCCAACGATTTTACTTGTGTATGGTTTCCAACATCCACATTCAGCTTTGCCTTTGGATTTCCGGATTACAGTGGCAGGAGGTCTCAAGAAATCTGCTTTGTAGGCCTTAAACACGATACTTACACTCGCATTTATTCATGCACAAGTACAGTGGGCGCGTTCAGCCCTCTTATCTTGTTCCAAGGCTAATAACACCTACTAAAAGAGCTTGACTATTGCATTGTTCCCCAATAGGCCAGTACATCAGCAGAACCGTCACTTCACGCGTTTTATCCAGTTCTTACTCGG
>JAGLZJ010000140.1 GCA_023131555.1 Candidatus Bathyarchaeota archaeon
CAGGAAACCGAGCAAGCGACTTTGCTGAGGAGCTCTTGAAGCGGGATTTAGGAGATGATCTGATGCTTTTTCTTCAATGGAGGTGCGATGACGTGATCAGGAATACTGAGGTGTTGCCGAAATTGAGGAAAGCGGGTCTCTACTGGGTCATGATGGGTGTAGAGAGTCCAAGAAACATCACGCTGGAGAGGTTCAGGAAGGACCTAGAACCAGATCAAGCTTCTAAGGCCGTGGATGTGTTGAAAGACAATGACATTTTCTCGCACGCCATGTTTGTGATTGGAGATAGGAAGGACACCAGAATGTCAATTGAACAGTTAAGAGAGTTCGCGAGCGAGTTGGACCCAGACTTTGCAATCTTCTGTGCCCTCACACCCTTTCCTGGGACCGATGTATATGATGAAGCGAAGCGGAATGGTTGGATTGAAGATCACAATCTGTCCAATTATGACATGGCTCACGCTATCATGCCTACAGAAACACTGTCCCGAATGGAGGTGCAAGAAGAACTCTACAACTGTTACCGTTACTTCTATGGATCGTGGAAACGGAGGCTAGGAGGGCTGTTTTCAGCTAACAAATTAAAACGACAACTATACCGCCATATGATGCGAAAAGGCGTAGTAAGACAATTCAAGAACCTCATCAATGTCCCCACATAATGTAGCAGTGCTACGCACACCCAGTAGTCTGCATGTAAAGACGGAAAAAGTGAGACCTAGTTCTTTTGCTGTCTCCGAGAGCTATTAAGCGGAATAATGCAATTGTATCTGATGTCGTATGTTCACTCTGGGCGACGCGCAGCATCTGTGCTGGAAGAATTTTCGTAAAATCAATGACAAGCTCGACCCTGAGAGAGGAAAGAAGTGGACTCCTTTTGTGATGGTGACAGACCTGCTCGAAGAAGCAGGCGAAGTGGCTTCTGTCGTTAAAGGATTGGAGGGATTCAAGCCTCCGGAGAAGTCTGGAACTAAAGAGATGCTGGCTGCTGAACTCTCAGACCTGCTTTACATGGTCTTCGTTTTGGCGGAATACTATAAAATCGACTTGGAAAGGACGTTCCCAGAAACAGTCAACGACTACATACTGCGATTCATTACGTAACCATGCGATCGGTGTGCGTACTATCATGCGAGACACGATGGGTCCACGCGTTTCCAAATGAGATAGAAGCGAAAGAGTTGCCACGACTGATATCCAGAAACCGACTCACAACGGATCGTAGTGCGGACGGCCTAAGTAATAGACAGAGTCCGGAGCAAAAAAGCCCAAGAGGAAACGCAGTATCCTCCTGAAAAAGGCTTAAGATTGAAGTTGGTTCTGAGGATGCGAAAGATGGGTTCTAGCGATCTTTAGGTTTGAACCTTGTTTGTTCCCCAAAGAAATCGATTACTCTGGACTTTGCCAAGAATTTTGCAGAATGCTTCGCTTGCGGTGGGATGGAATAGTCATCGCCCTTCTTGCAGATCTGAGTTTTTCCACTGATGGTTAATTCCATTTTTCCTTCTACAACAATTCCCCATTGAGTGTATGTATGGCTGTGCTCTGAGACTTCTCTTGAGGATTCTATCTCAAAGAACACTATCTGATGATCACTGCCTTGGGCAATCCATCCTCTGAGTCCTTTGAATGGGATGTCTGCTTCAGGTAGATCGGTGATGACTTTTGGAAAACTAGGTTTCACACTATTCAACTCACGTTCTACAGGTTAACACCAGATCTCTACAGCTTTGATATAACAACACCGTTGAGCGAGTTCGGGAATACCCTCGTCGTTGGAGACCTGTGGAATCTGGCCCCATTGTACGCGTTCTCTTCATCAATCAAGCAGTTGCATGTACAAGAAGGATGAAGCGCTGGTTAACCTTAGCAAGTGGATTTCTCCACAAGTCATAAGGCTGAAGAAGTCGACAGACTGGATGGGCTTAAGATGGGAGTTGACTGGAAGGAAGTAGAGAGGCTGATAAAACCAGTTCCTAGCTACGAAGTATTGATAAAAAGGCTTCTCGATACAGCCTCATACAATTTCGTTCAAGAAACCTATAATCATAGTATGAAAAAAGCTAGAGAATACGCCGCCAAGTTACTTGGAAGCGACCCGAAGCATAGATATGGAGAATACTTGGAGAAGCTGGATAAGGCTCTCGAACGCCTCGGTTCACTGAACGTGGAAAGCTACTGGAGATTCATACAGCTTGTTGAGACCAGGATGAAGGCTGAGAGATTCTGCGACAGAGCCAGGCTGGGTCTCGACGAACTGATCCGTGTTCTCAAGTATCTTCTATTCTGGGTTCTGCCTACCAAAATGTACCTAAGAGAGCTGATGGACAAGAAGAATCCGACGCACATGCAGTATGCTGTGATCTTGAGAGAAGGAGGAATCAGGTTCACGTTGGATATTCTGGAAAAAGGTAGGACTTCAGAAGGAAGAGAAAAGATCGCTAGAGAAACTGGCATCCCGTTGGATTTCGTGTCTGACCTGGTCAATCGAGCAGACTTCACTCGAATGCCCTACGTGAGTGGCAAGACCGTTAGCCACTACTTCGGAGGAGGATACAGAAGTCTGAAAAAACTCGCTGAAGCAGAACTGAGCCAGCTGACCAAAGACATGGCAAGGTATTTCGATTCAATCGGAATGAAGCTAAGGAGATCCTTCATAGAGCTAGACAGCGGGATAGCTATAGCCAGAGTGCTAACGAAAATCGTGATCTAAATGGCAGTTCCAGCA
>JAGLZJ010000141.1 GCA_023131555.1 Candidatus Bathyarchaeota archaeon
CACAGTGACGGGCAAATACGGTCTCGAATGGGACTGCCCACCACCGTGCCCTTCTCCGTGACCTCAAAACGCATTTTCCTCCCCTTTTTCTCTGTCATTAACTACTACGGACTCATGGTTCATTCAACAAGTAGAAAAAGGGAGTCTGCGGGAGATGTCCCCAGCGTGGTCGTGTTAAATACTTATCCCGAGAAAACGATCTGCGCTCTCAATCCCTTTTAAGTAGAAGTTCATGATCTAGATATTTCTGATTAGTCATCTTGGCTATTCTTAGAAATTTCTGTGAACCCTTGTCGCTTTCTTTCTTATTGATGTTGATCTCCCCTTCAAATACACCTGCAACTGCCCGAACTTCTTGTTGAGGATGTATCTCAGAGTCAATTACTGCTAGGGTCGTGAACCCACTTGATTTCAGTTCTGGGATGAGTGCATTTAGCCACTTTCTGGTTTTAGCAGCATGATGCTGCAATAAGATGTCTGACACGATTTCGATACAGATCCTTCTTGAACCCTTGAGCGACTTGTTTAGTTTACGAATGGCTGAGGTTAAAGCAATGTTGATTTCTGTTAAGTTCTCTAGACCCTTCAGCTTGAACACGTTGGGCATATCTTCTACGATTTTGTCTGCTTGAGGATTGCATATGAAAAGAAAGAAGCTGGACGGAAATTCCATCACGAGCTCATTCAGTCCGCTTGTTTTTGTAGTAATGTAGAATGTGACTTCATCCTCTTTTGCTCCTGTTTTCAGGAATTTTTTGATTACATTATCTCTTTCTTCACAAGAAGGTGATGACAGAATAACTGTTGAATTTTCAGGTATCCCACCTAACAACAAGTCATCAAGTGGCCCGTATCCAGTAGAAATTCGACCTTGAAGAACTTCGGGAACTTTAGCAACCATAGGTTCGACATAATCGTGCGGTTCTTTCCCTATTGCAGAGCGGAATGTAATTCCCCAGCAGCTAAAGTTATGGTGAAACGGTTCTTGAAGAAGATGAGAGACCCATAACTCGCCATAAGCAAGAAAGCCCAATAACTGTGTAGATGATAGGGCTTCTTTCAGAATTTCAGGTTCTGTTTTTGACTTGGTTCCCGCCATAATTTCAGCTAATCTTCGTGAAATACAAGAAACAATTAGAGTGAAGTCTCTCTCCCCAAAGCCACGATCTTCTCGGAGTGTTCTGTATAGTTCTCGTGCCCCGTTCTGAACTTTTTCACAATCTATTTCAGCGATGTAACCCTTCATCATCGCCTCGTAGCTTTTTACTGGATGAGCTAAATCAATGATTCTCTCATCTTTCTTCTCATCGTGTTTCGTTGTTACTCTTATGGGGCACACAGGGGTGTAATTGCCAAAGGGAAATGTAAAAGCATATTTTCCTATGGCTGGATGGACAGGGATTCCTTCAAAATTCGATATGCTAGCAAGTACTTGCTTTTTGTCACTCCATGGGTTTCCTTGTTTACCGTATCTTCGTTCTTCGTTTTCAAATATCACTTCTGCAAAGAGTTCAGCTGGATCCCTATTGTCAATGCGTTTGATGTCCATAAACTTAGGTTGTGTTTTTTGATCAAAGTTGAATGTGAAGGGCTTTCCAATGTGTCTCGTCGGTGTAACATCACTACCGACAGAGGGGTCAGACAGGTTGGGGATTAGGACGCATACGGCTTCCCTATTAAGAACTTTGAAATTAGATCGGTTATTGAGCTTACCGTGGAATTGACGACAGGTATGAGCAATCAACCCATCACCTGAGCTTCCACCGAGTACCTTGGTTATTTTTGCTTCACGTGTATTTCTGATGAAACTCGCTATACCCTCGGCTAAGAAGTGTTCATGCCCTCTTTTTCCAAGAGTCTGTAAATCTCCCGCAGTTGGTCCTTGGGTTAAGACAAAAAGTGTCTTGCTCAATTGAGCGTGTTTTCTATTGATAATGTTTTCATTGAAGTCAACCCACGCATCGTGTGTCAACTCTCTCCCTTGTGCTATGGCTTCTTTTTTTGTTTGAAAACCAAAGGTTCGACCGACTCCGATGGGGAGGTTTGTGACAACAGCCAAAAGAGATAAGCCATTATATCCGATTCCCGTGACTTCTGTTAACACGAGATCTTCGTTTTCTATCTCACCAGCAGTGGTATGACCAATAAGGCGAAGCTGGTCAGATTGATTTCTGAACCTCTTCTCTATGGTTTGGAGGATGGTTTCACATATCTGTCTATCTTTATCATCACTGTCACCCCTATAACTCGAATATAGAATCAGTAATTTTACATCTTTCAGAGCGTATCCTGCAGTTGAAATGTCTGTTTCAATCTTGTCAAGGGTTCTTTCTGTTAGTTTCTGAGCTTCCTCTTGGTTATTTTTGTTTCTTAAATCTGTCTCTTTATTCGGGTCAGTTTCAAGTTTGTTTTTAGTATGTGCATGAGCTGCAAAACCCAAGAAGAAATCGTTGACTATAAAGCTCTCCTCCAAAATGGTTGATAGTAATGATTCTACATTTACTGCAGAATCTTAAAAAACCTATCCCAATAAAACTGCTTACACAAAGCGAGTCAAGCATCTTTGGCTAAGGAAAAGGGAGTGTGCGGGAGATGTCTCCACTGACCTTAGGGTCCAAGCTAGACGACGCCACCAGATGGATAGATTAAAATCCGCATGCTCCACTTTCTGCGACTTTCAGTTGAA
>JAGLZJ010000142.1 GCA_023131555.1 Candidatus Bathyarchaeota archaeon
TGGAACTTCCCGTGGAAGTCTTGTTGTAGTTGAAGTAGGTTCCACCTTGTAACTAACGTATATTCAAGACCGTCTAGACCGATAATTAGAAGCCTAGGCGATTCCAAAGAAGGAGCCCTCGCCATACCCTAAACCACGGGTCTTGAAAGCGTGAAGGAAGTACTAATTCTTTGCCTAAAAGAGGCATGTACGGGGGTTCTTTATTCCAGAAGCGTGGATCCATGCGATGTGAAGAATAGGTGCACAAGCTTAATCTAAAACCCGTCTGGCTTTAAGACGGGCTGTACTTCTGGCGCCTAGACGCTTGAAGCCTACTCGCAGGATGCTGAACAGGAAGTATTGGTGAACCAAGTGGCAAAAGAAGTAGATGTTATACTCCTGACTAAAAACAGCGCGTTTCCTTGCCTGAAGGAATGTTTGAGATCAGTATACGCGAATGTTCCAGTGAGTCGTCTGCTAGTAGTCGATGGTGGAAGCCAAGATGACACACTGCAGATTGTAGCTGATTTTCCTAGAGTCGTGATAATAGAAGATTCGAAGGGAAATCGGGCAACAGCCCGACAAAAAGGAATTAACGCTATTGAAACAGAATGGCATCTACATGTCGACTCCGATGTCGTTCTATGTAAGGAATGGTTCAGCAAAGCGAGTCTACTTATTACACCCAAAGTCGGAGCAATCTGGGGTGCAGCCATTCCAATGCAGAAACACATACACAACATTACTCGTGCAATGGCCAAGTTCTATCGCAAAAGCATAAAGGATCTGGCCATTCAACAGCCTTCTTTGAAGAGGTTCTTAACCCATGACACCCTGATCCGAACAGATGCTCTAGAAGGAATTAAAATCCCTCACCACCTACACATTTGGGAGGATCAGTACATAGGAATGCATCTGGTTTCGAAGAACTACCAATGGGTGATGGCGAAAGACCCCTTTTGCTTACACTATGAACATGAAAGGAGAGGCTTCAACGACTTCATCCAAAGCGGAGCCCTTGCAAAGAAAGTGGGCGCTTATTCCACGCAACAGGTGTTGATGAGGGTTTCTCTGGCTATCCCAAAAGCACTCTGGGTCTTTGCGTTTACAGGCGACCTAAAGGCGTCAAAAATGCAACTGGAGAACTACATCGGACTTGTCAAGGGTTGGATAGGCACCTAAGCAGATCATAAACCATTAGAATGGTGAATGAACCAGTTGAAAGTCCTTGTAATCGGGTTAGATGGCGCAACGTTTGAATTAATCAGAGCATGGGCAGATGAACTTCCCGTTTTCAAGAATGCGATGCTCAGGGGCGTTTTCTGCGACCTGATTTCAACAATTCCACCAGTCTCGTCTCCAGCTTGGCCATCTTTCATGACGGGCAAGAACCCAGGTAAGCATGGAGTATTTGATTTCGTGGGAGGTGACGGCGGATATCGACGAGAGATAAAGAACTCAAGAGATATTCAAGCGGAGACGCTCTGGAGGCTGTTGAGTGCCGAAGGAGAAAGCTGCATCGTACTCAATGTCCCAGTCACGTATCCGCCTGAGCCTCTGAAAGGGTGCATAGTCACAGGTATGTTGACTCCGCCAGACTCATGCTATGCATATCCTCGCAGAATCCATGAAGAACTCAAGAGGAAGGGTTATGACCCAGTAGCGAAGATGGGGAAGCTTTCAGCCAAAGGGGTCTCTGATTTCCTTGCCAACACGGCGGTAAGAAGGTGTAAAGCATTCACGTATCTGATGAACAAGTTCAATTGGAACTTTGCCATGATGGTGTTCAGAGGTACCGACATAATTCAGCACCACCTCTGGCAAAAAAATAAAGATGAAATATTTGACTACTACAAGAAACTCGACTCACTGATTGGATCGTTAATCAAAAGGGCTGGACCCAACACTAATGTGATCCTGATGTCAGACCATGGTTTTGGACCAGTCTTCAAGTTCTTTCACACAAACCGTTTTCTTCAAGAACTTGGGCTCATCACCTTCGAGCGAGGCCCAACTTCAGAAAGATACTTGGACATAAGAGACTACAGACCCTCACGTGGAAGACTTGAGAGCCTTCTGCGGAAATCTGGATTTACAAAGGAAGCGATTTACAGCTCAGCAAAAAGAGTTCGTCTCTTACCTCTTCTCCAGAGCATCTATAGAAAAATCGACGTGCAGGTCCCAACAACGAGAAGCAGAATAAATTGGGCGCAGACCAAAGCATTCTTCAATTCATCAATTGGTCCAGCAGCATCAATACAAATCAACTTAGAAGGGCGAGAACCAAAAGGTACGGTAAAGGCTGAAGAGTATGAAACAACACGAAGCTTGATTCTGAAAAAACTACTGCAGATCAAAGATCCCGAAACAGGTCAGAGGTTAGTTCAAGACGCTTTTAGGCGAGAAGAGATATATTCTGGACCTTTTGTGCAAAGCGCCCCAGATATTGTCTTTTTAACACAGAACTTTGAATATTCAGCAACAGACAGAATCTACGGGAAAAACTTGGTGTCTAATCCCATTCATAGAGGCAGGGGAACACATAGAATGAACGGGATTTTCATCGCACACGGTCCAGACTTTCGAAAAAGCGGAGAGAGAGATCGCCCTGTGCGCATCATAGACCTTACCCCCACAATCCTATTCATGTTCGGTGCGGAAATCCCATCTGACATGGATGGCAAAGTGCTATTGGACATCTTTG
>JAGLZJ010000143.1 GCA_023131555.1 Candidatus Bathyarchaeota archaeon
ATATGCGAGAAACTTTATTAGGTGTCTTCTAAATATTTATCACATATCTTAATATATAATACATGCATGCATACGCGGGTGACACGCGCTGAGTTTAACAAGGTTGGTGAATAGGATGAAAACCCACAGAAGGATAGCCTACAATTTGCTCGTTATCTGTCTACTTTTATTACACTTCACGGTTTTTGTGGTTCCACGTGCGCACGCGCGTCTGAATGTTCCTGGACCAGACGACATTGATTACGGAACTAATCCGCCAGGTTCTACGTATGGTCCTTTCACTGAAAAGGCTGAGATGTTTCAAAACTTTTTGGATTTGGCAAATGCTAATCCTGACTTAGTGACGGTTCAGGTTATCGGGCAGGGGTATCCCAAGCCAGGTATAAGCGTTGGATGGGATATGGTTGTTTTCTTGGTTGGCAATCCAAATGGCGGGCGTGTTTTGTGGGACAGTCTCATGCACGGTAACGAAGATGATGGAGTAGAAGTTTTATTTGCAATCTATAGTTGGCTGTTAACAAGCGGGCATCCACGTGCTCAACGTATTCTCGCTCGAAACTATGTGGCTTTCTTTCCCATGGTTGATTGGCGTTGGGAACGTACAAATTATAATACAGCCACTTGTCCATGTTCAGGTACTACAGGTTCAGATGGAGGAGAATGGGGCGTAAACATAGCGAGAGACTTCGCTATTGGTAATGAACAAAGCTGTCCTGATAACTGGGCGCCAGATATTCCGCCAGGACCGTACACCCAACCTGAAACGCAAGCATGTGTCAATTTCTGGAATGATTTTCGGAACCACCCAAACGGGTGGATTTACGTTAACCTGCATTGTGGAGCAACTAGCCCACGCTCAGGCAGAGGAGAACTGGCAAGTACAATTGTTAACACGCTGCGCCCACCAATCCACAATGAGTTGTTTGAAAGCTCACCCTCATGGAATATAGGAACATCAGGAGGCGCCCATGCAAGCCGTGATGCAGTAGCAAATTATGGTGCAAGAGGGGGATTCATAATTGAATTAGAGAGCGGATGGAGACATACCGCTAGCAGGTACGAGTCGATGACAAGTGGCGAGGCTTACCGAGAAATGTTATCTTTTTTTGCCGCGCAGTGTGAAGCAGTTGAAGTAGCTGAAGCTGAAGGCTCTTTAACGGTTTCAATTCAAGGTTCAGGCAGTACGGTTCCTTCAGTTGGTACTCACACGTATCCTTTTGGAACGGTTGTCACGCTACAGACAACGGAAAGTCCTGGATGGAACTTTAGCAGGTGGGTAATTGACGGCGTTACAGTTTACTCACCCACTTATGGTTTAACTATCACGGGAAACCATAGCGCGTGCGCGCATGTTTCTCCTTTAAACACTATTGTGATTACGTCAAAGGGCACGATAGGTTAAAATGTATGCGTACGCTAGGAGCGCTCCATGCGCGCGCGGTATCTGGAGAAACTTCGCTGGTAGTTATCCCTCTTTCTGCGTGTTAACAAAGGCTTCTGGGCTAGCCCTTCGTATGCTCTCTACTAATTCTTGTGGGAGTTCAGTCTTCTGCAGAACCCGGTGATCATATGCTACAATCGTCACTTCCGCTTCTCCTGTCAGCATTCGTTTTGACTGTCCCCTATTCCTTTTGAAGAATCGGTGGGAGAGAGTGATTGACGTAGCTCCCACTCTCTTGACTTCAACATGTAGGTCTATCAAGTTTTCAGGGGAAACCGGCGAGAAGTACTCGAACTCCGCATGTCTCCTAGGAAAAGAAATCTTATACTTCTTATAGAAATACATCGGCGGGAACCCAAGATTCTCCATTAGGCCTGCTTCTCCTCTTTCACAATATCTATTGTACACCCTCCAGTTTAGCCATCCGAATGCATCAGTTGCCTCGGGCAACACAAGTATGTCCTTCTCTTCGTATGACATGGCAAACATAGAAATGTGAAGTGGCTTAAAACGACTTCTTCTAACGTTGCCTACGCTTTGATGTACCTCGTTTCTCCTGAGAGTTCAGCTGTTGGGGAACGCCACAAGTACGCGCGCGCATGTACTGGTGGCAAATCTTCATATTGGAGGAGAATCAAGGTTTCTTAAGCGGATTGCAATAGTCTGTGAGCATAATGAGAAAAATTTTTCTTGTTGCCCTGTTGATCGCTGTGATTGCTTGCGCAGGTGTACTGGTCGCTCTCGTGGCGTTCGGAATTATATCTCTGCCTGGTGCTTCCAGCGATGAAACTGTGATCGTCATTAATGACATGTACCTCGCTGAGATACCTGTGTATGAACCCACCGACCTTACTGGGTCTTTCAAAAAAGGAGTGAAGCTTGGTCTTGAATTCTCCTTAGAGAAAGAGGTCGAGAAAGTGATATTGGAATACCTCAGTGTACTCGTATACAGCGAGAGCCAGCAGTATTCCCCATCAGCTTTCATATCTGACCAATACTACGATGATAAAGGCTATTGGAATGAGACTGACCCTGCTATTCCAGGTCACATCATAGAGCTACCTTTAGAGTGCATATTTGAGTGGCAGCCACAATGGAGTGACGGTACACGGGGCTACGGGACAGATCGCCCTCGTGTTCTTCCCCCTCTGAACCAGAGCGGTGTCACTGTTCGTGTCACTGCCTTAGGCATCAGATGGCTGGAAGATGGAGAATGGAAGTCGGAACACTT
>JAGLZJ010000144.1 GCA_023131555.1 Candidatus Bathyarchaeota archaeon
CCGAGCTACCAGCCATGGCATGGCCGGAACTCATCATGTTACTCACCGTGTTCTGGTTGCTACCGAATGATACGGAGTTAACACTGCGTATCCAGTTCTTCTTCTCAAGAAGCGGGTGAATTTGAGGAATCATTGCTGCTGATTCAAAGGTTAGGCTGACAACATCTCCTTTAAGTTGTGCCTTCAGCTCTTCAGGGGTATCTAAAGCGACGATTTTTCCGAAGTCTATGATTAGGATGCGACCGCAGAGATAGTCTGCTTCTTCGGTGTAGTGGGTAGTGAGGATTATCGTGACTTCTTTCTCTTGATTCAGGTGTTGGATATGTTCCCAGATGGAACGGCGCGTTTGAGGATCCAATCCTAATGTTGGTTCGTCCAGAAAGAGGACTTCAGGGTGGTGGAGGAGCCCTCTGGCTATTTCCAGTCGTCTCTTCATGCCACCGCTGTAGGTCTTCACAAGGTTGTCGGCTCGCTCCGTAAGCTGGACTACATCTAGCATTTCTTCGATTCGTTGCCGTCGCAGACTTCGGTTAAGGTGATACAGTCGACCATGGAAATCTAGGTTTTCGCGACCGGTCAGTTCGATGTCGAGCGTTGGATCCTGGAAAACATATCCCACGCTTCGGCGGACCTCGTCTGGTGCTTCGGTGATGTTGTGTCCGTTCACCGTAGCAGTGCCGCTTGTTGGCTTCATAAGAGTGGATAGCATGTTCAGAGTGGTGGTTTTACCCGCTCCGTTAGGGCCTAGAAAGCCGAGAATTTCGCCTTTTTGGACATTGAATGTTACTCCGTCGACGGCTCGAATCTCGTGGTTGAAGATTTTCGTTAAGGCGTTGACTTCAATAATGTTGAAGACTTAAGCCTCCTTGGTCAATCGTCTTTCTGCTTATCTTTAAGCTCTTCTGTCATCTCTTCGATTTTCTTTGCGGCTTCTGTGAGAATCTCAGTCGCTTTCACGGTCACTTCTTCCGACATCTTCTCGTGAAGATTGTCGAGGAGGGTCCAGCTTGACATTGCCAGTCTTTTCCCTGCTTCAATCAACTCACGTGTCTCCTCGGTAACGTGAGGAATCCAAGGGGGACCCATAAAGGGAGAGGGAAAGAACCCGGTTCTCTTCCGGAGTTCTCGTCTTCTCTTGACATGTTCTTCAAGCATCTCTTTTCCTTTATCGGTTAGTTGGTAACGCTTGATTCCAGGTTCTTTTTCTTCTTCTGCGACTTCCTTCGAGTATTCCTTGTCCTGCAGCCATGACAAGAGGGGATATATTGATCCAGGGCTCGGCTTCCAGTGTCCATGAGTTCGCGTTTCAAGTTCAGTCATGATCTCTGAACCGGACATATGCTTTTCATCAAGGAGCCTTAGAACGTAGTACCGTAAGAAGCCTTTTGGCACAGCTGCCATATGTCTTGTCCAATGACGAAAAGAATGGGGATGTGAAGGGGGAGAGCAGGTGCACATTCTCAATACTTCCTTATCACTATTGATGTCAAATTAGATATCGATATCGATATATTTAAGCATTCTCCATTCTGCCATAAGCGCGTAATGCAAGCAGGTTTCAGTCGATTTCTAGTGCCATTCTAATGTCGTCTATGTATGCTCCCTTCCAGCATACACCTTTCGGGGTTCTTCCTATCTCTCTGAACCCAAGCTTCTTGTAGAGTGCAATTGCAGGAAGATTGTTTGAATATACAGCAAGGAGAATTATCTTCAGCCCATGTTTCTTTGCCCGTTGTAGGAGAGATTCAATCATTCTTGTGGCAATACCGATCCGCCTGTAACCATGTTTCACACCTATTCCTAGGCGCCCCACATGGGCCTCTCGTCCGCTGAGTTTTGTTATTTCCGCGTTTCCAGCAATATCGCCGTCGACCTCAGCAACAAACTGGATAATCTCGCCTTTTTCGATGCTTGAAAGGCGCTTGGTCAAGAACTCCATCTCCTCAGTTCTGCTGACCTCCTCCGTCCTGTTGATAGGTGCTTCTTCCTCGACGAGGGAGTTTATGAGCTCCATCATGCCATCGAGGTCTTCCCACCTCGGTTTTCTAAGGAGTGCAGTTCGAGCGTCTTTGGTAGAGAACTTCTGCATACGCAACTTCAGTTAATTCCTGCAAGCTCGTACATTCCTCAGACTTCGCTTTATAGCTTCTCAAACGCTGTTAACGCCATTGAACCCCGTTAGATTGATGGTATGCCCTTATATTGGACTGACCGGGTTCAGACTCAGTAATAAAACAGTCTTAATGTAAGATTGGAGGGTGACTATGAAAATCGCGCTTATCCAGCAACATGCTTCACGAGACCGAGGAGAGAATGTGGATCGAGGGATCGAAGCTTTGGAGGAAGCTGCTTCTCAAGGTGCTGAGCTGGTTGCATACTCTGAATTAGCATTCGATCGATTCCTTCCTCAGCATCCTGCTTCCCCGGAAGCCCTTGCTCAGGCTGAGACAATACCTGGTCCAACCAGTGAGAGGTTTTGCCAAAAGGCGAAAGAGTTTGGAGTGGTAGTTGTGCTCAACCTCTTTGAGCGAGAAGGTGGTAAGACCTTCGATTCCTCACCAGTCATTGACAGCAGTGGGAAGATCGTAGGGAAGACTAGGATGATTCACATTATTGAGGCGCCTTGTTTTCATGAGAAAGGTTACTACTCGCCCGGAAACCTTGG
>JAGLZJ010000145.1 GCA_023131555.1 Candidatus Bathyarchaeota archaeon
CAGCCAGTTTTCGACATAATGAAGAAGTACAATGAGGATCTTTGCTGCTTTGAGATAGATGAGTCAGAGTATTCTTTGGGAAAGCAGTCTTTCGCGAGGCTCATCCAGTGCAAAGAAGACGAGGTTGCCTTGGTTCCAAACACTTCTACTGGGCTTAACATCATAGCGAACATGCTTGAGTATCCGAAGGGGTCAAATGTAGTCACAACAGACCTGGAATACCCATCTGTGGTCTACCCGTGGCTGTTGAAGAAGATAGGGGTGAACGTGCGATACGTTGAGAACATTGATGGCAAGGTCCCTATTGAGGGTTTCAAGGAAGCCGTGGACGACAAGACCGTTCTCATCGCTGTAAGTCACGTTGAATATGTGAATGGCTTCAAACACGATCTAAGTCAGCTTTCAGAGATAGCGCACAAACACGACGCTTTCCTCGCTGTTGATGCCATACAATCTCTAGGCGTCATTCCGATGGATGTGAAGAAAGACGGAGTGGACTTCTTGACTGCAAGCTGCTACAAGTGGCTTCTTGGACCTGCTGGAGCAGGCTACCTTTATGTTCGAGAAGAACTCGCCAAGGACCTTGAACCGCCTTTCATTGGATGGGCCAGCGTGAAGCCTGAAGTCTTTGAAACCATTGACTTCTGGGACATTCGGAAGCTCAAGCTCTCTGAAACCGCCACCCGGTACGAGGTGGGTTGCCCCAGTTTCATTAGCTACGCAGGAGCAGATGTGGCAATCAGACTCCTCCTAGATGAAGGGATAGCCAGAATCCAAAAGAGAGTTCTGAAATTAACGCAGCAGTTGATTGACTCAATTGAAGATCTAGGGTTTTCTATCACAACTCCACGCGATCCTCCACACCGTTCGGGCATAATTCATTTCCTAATCGATCAAGCTCAGAAGAAGACAGAAAAACTGAAGGAACAGGGGATTATTGTATCAGCTCGCTCGAATGGCATACGAGTCGCCCCCCACTTCTACAACAGCGAAGAAGAAGTAAGGCGATTTGTGAATGCATTGGCTAAGGTCTGAAGTACTCACGTGAGCTAGAATGCCCTTCCAGTTAGAAGTTCGTAGGCTTCCACATATTTCTTGGATGTTTCCAGGATCACTTTTTTTGGCAGTTGAGGAGCAGGTGGTTCTCTGTTCCAACCTGTGGAAAGAAGGAAATCTCGAAGGTATTGTTTGTCGAAGCTGGATTGCGTTCTGCCAGCTTCATATTCTTCAATCGCCCAGAACCTGGAGGAGTCCGGAGTCAGCAACTCATCGATGAGAACGATCTCATCTCCAGAGACGCCGAACTCCATCTTGGTGTCTGCAATGATCATGCCCTTCAATTCAGCTCTCTCTGAGGCTGCTGTGTAGATTGCCAGACAGCATTCCTCTACCTCATGCGCCATGACTTCACCTATCTTCTTCACTACGTCGCTTTCAGTCATCTCTTCGTCATGGCCTGTTTCAGCCTTTGTGGTGGGAGTAAGTATTGGACTCGGAAGCTTCTCAGCCTTCTGTAATCCTTTAGGCAAAGCCTTCCCGGAGACAGACTTTCCTCTTTGATAGCTCTCCCACGCTGAACCATACAAATAGCCTCGGACCACGAACTCAATCTTTATTGGCTCAGTCTTTCTCACTAGGACTGTTCTCGGATCGACAACCTCTAGAACGTGGTTCGGTATGATGTTCTTAGTTTCCTCAAACCAGTATGTTGACAGCCGATTGAGCGATTCACCTTTGTTCGGGATTCCATTAGGAAGAACTACATCGAAGGCACTGATGCGATCAGTCGCCACGATCAGCAACCTGTCATCAAGATTGTAGAGGTCTCTGACTTTACCCCTCTTGAAGAGGGGGAGAGGTAGACTCGTTTCAATCACAGTCTCGTGATCCATCTTTTTCTTCCCTTCTTACTGTTATGTTGGTTTGCCCAGTTGCCTCATGAATGTCTCAAGTTGTCTTCGGAGCTCATCGTTGCTCATGCTTAGTATCTTGACAGCTGCCAGCGCTGCGTTTTCAGGCTTTGGAACGCAGGATACAGCAACACCCTTAGGGGTCATTGCTGAGGAGAAGAATTTGACACCTCTGAGTTGTTCTATGTCGGGAGGACAGGCGATGACTGGAAACCTTGATGAACCTGCGACCACGCCGGATAGAGCATCGGATAATCCTGCAACTGTAATGATGACGATGGGTTCCTTGAGCCCCTCCAGTCGCTCAATCTCTGACAGTAACCGTTTTGGTGTTCTGTGAGCCGAGGCAACAATGAATTTGCAGGGGACAGAGAAGTGTTTGCTTTCCAAGAAGTTTTTAATGCGAGAAGCGAAGTCCTGATCGCTCTTTGAGCCCATGAAGACAATTATTTTTCCCTGCGTCATGAATTTATATTCCGAAAAGTGGGCTTTAAAGCTTAATGTCTGTGTTATGGTCATTTGGTGGTTGACTGATAGCTAACTCCTCTCGTGTGCGAACATTGATCCAAGCGTGCACGGCTTATCTTGTGTCTGTTAGCTTCGGAAGCAGCCTCTCGACAGAGTTCTTCACTCTGCCCCACTCGTTAATCCCTCTAATGTGGAACTTGTGCTTTCTCTTCCACTTGCCGTCTCTGAACTGCCACATGTACATCGCGATTGATCGTTTCCCAAAATTCTCAATTA
>JAGLZJ010000146.1 GCA_023131555.1 Candidatus Bathyarchaeota archaeon
GTTGTTTATCGTAGGCAACAAAATCGCCAATGAACGTCAGAAGGAGGCAGTTGAAAAGTATGCTAAAAACCATAGTCTCATCCTATTCGATGAAGTACCTCATGATGAAGAAGTTGTAGAAGCAGAGATGAAAGGAGAGACTCCTCTCAAACGTAAAGAGTCAGTGGCGATTAAGAGCATTGAGAGAATTGGCGCCAAACTGCTGAATACTCTGCAGACTGGTTCTGCATCTGCTTAACCAAACTTCTGGTCTAAGTGAACGCGCTAATCATTCATTCATCACGCGCACACTCATCAAAGCCCTCTGGCATTCCATGAGATGACGTACTTTTTATCTTGTTGCTTTTTCACAAGCAATATGCGCGCGCGCATAGAAAGCTTGCAGGGTTTTGTCGAAGTATGAGTTTTCGAAGTTGTTTCAATAGATTTTCTCAATGATCTGAAGATTAAAGTTGATATTTACGTGAAACTTGAGAAACTAATTAAATCACTGGACCAAGTGCGGGCACAATAGAGCTTTTACTCTTCATTGTTTCTCACGTCTAGTAACCTTGAGACATTTGCGCACACAGTATACACTGGAAGCTATCATCGTTTATTAAGGAAGCTTCAGGTCAGATCAGACTAATAGGCAATAGATGGATAGCTATTTTCTCCATCCTTTAGTGTTCTTGTTCTTTTTGAGTGTGAAGTTATGCTTCCCTTCTAGGGAATAATCTCTGAAGTTCGTTCCACACTCGCAAGTGTATGCTTCCACATCAAACTTTCCGTATTTCCATTTCTTCTTATGCTCTCGGTATTCTTTCATGCAGTCTGGACATTTGCCCATAGAAATCCCTAGAGAAAGAAACACTCGGGTGTCTTTAAGGTATCGTGTTCAATCCTCAGTTGATCATCCAGGCTCCCGTAGCATCACGCGCTTAGGCTGTTGGAAGCGCACGCAGATTTTTGTACACGTACACGCCGCGCGTGCGTTTGAGTCTACATTCTATCCAGCGGCTTTCGCAGGTAGAATGTTTCTCCTTCGTAGTTAAGCTCTACAAGCTTTTGTTCATGTAAGAGTTTCGTTATAACTGTCCAATCAGAACCCGCCCTCTTCAGGAACTCCTCAACTGCCTCTTTGCGCATCGGATGCACAGCGGTTATGCTTAACAAGTCTTCTCTTACTTCTCCAGTGGAGGAGAAAGCATTTCCCTCGTAGCCTATTAGGTACTCCACCCTGCCTTCCCCGAGTTGGCTTGAGAAAACTTGAAAGACCGCATTCAGCGTCTTTTCGTCAACTGGTTTAACCCACTTCGCAGTTGGCGGTCTGGTCGGAATAGCTATGTACGCCTTGTCAAGTTTCTTCAGACTCTTCAGAAAGTTCGCCAACTGCTCACAATCGTTTAAGTGGTCTATTCCATTCACAAGCATCGTTTCGCTAACCACTGTTCCCCTGAAATCGGCTACGAATTCACTAATGCCTTCCAGAATTCGAGAGAGCTCGAGATCCCTATGTGGCCTGTTTATTCTTCTCCATACGGATTCATTGACTGAATCAATCTTAAGAGAAATGAGATCTGTCTTTGACAGGTCTTGCCTCACGTCATCTTGATCAATCAACGAAGAATTGGTCAAGAGTGTTATAGGAATCCCAATCTGCCTTAACAAGGAGATCTCGGTTCCCAAGTTGATGTCTAGGGTTGGTTCTCCGTCTGGAACAAAGGTCAGATAGTCGATTCTTTCATTCCTCGAATGCGCTATGTTGACCTTTCTTCTGACTTTGCTAAAAATTACCTTTGATGGATAGAAGGGTCTTCGCTTGGTTGTCTTGGTTAGGGTTCTTCCCACTTGGCAGTAGACGCATCCATATGTACAAGTCTTCGCCGGGATATTGTTTATTCCCAGACTTCGCCCTAAGCGCCTTGATGGAACAGGACCAAAAGCCAATTCTGGTTCTTTCAAGTCAGTTACTCCCGTTTCATGAACACATACTTTGCTTCAGTGGGGACCTGTAAGACAGGACACGCGATGCGGTGAAAGCATGACTGGTCAGAATGATGTCTAGCATTCATCTTCACTGTGCCTTTCCGTAACAAAAATCGCGAAGTCAGGGCAAATCGAACTGCAGAAGCAACAGAGTACACATCTGCTCTCATCTACAACTTTTGGTGGGTGAGCTCCAAGCTTGTTGATTTCTTCTGACTTTTCGAGGACATTTCTCGGGCAGAATTCTATGCAGAAACCACATCCCTTACACCAGTCTTTGATTATATGGATCTCTGCTTTCCAACGCTTCGTCTCTTTTTCATCAAGCGGAGTGCGCCACATTTTGACTGGCAAACTTGACTCACCTACAGCCTTTCTTAGCTAATCTGCCATGTACGTATGTCCATTCTCATGGTGAAAAATGAAGCCTTACATCAAAGTAAGTGTGATGTCCAATACTGAAATGCGAGGTCATCAGACTGACTTGTCAGTATTTTGATTTTCTCCCGTTGAAACGACCAATGTCCTTCCTTCAACCAAGGTCTTGGTGATGTTTCTCCTTGCATTCTGGAGGAGCCGCCACACTGTTCCTCTTGAGATACCCATTCTCAAGCCAGCTTCTTCTTGGGAGAGCCCTTTCAAGTCAACCAGCCTCAGCACTTCAACTTCTGCTGATTCCAT
>JAGLZJ010000147.1 GCA_023131555.1 Candidatus Bathyarchaeota archaeon
TCCTAGTTTCTCTGATGCTAGATGTGGATCCTCTATGCTTACCCAACATCTAACGTCTCCAAGGAATTTAGCCATGTTTTTGTCTCTGAGAGGAATGTTCTCAATGTTCATTTTGACGTTTTCCAATGGAAGGATAGTTCTCTTTTGCAGGATATGGATGAACCAATAGCCGCTGTTGTAGTTTTCTCTGGAGCAATAGACGGTTCTGCCTTTGCGTCTGACAACAATGTGCGCTTGGTGTGCAGGAACAACTGTGGATCTAGGGCTGAATATGGCAATGACGACAAAGATAGCAATACCGATGATTGCATAGATGAGCCAAGGCATTAATTCTTCAAACATTATATTTCAGCTTTCTCCTTTTTTGCTGAGTTACTGAATTGCATGCATGCTTTGGTTTCAATGACTGTTCTTGTATTCGGCTTCGGCTCTGGAATGGTTTTCAGTTTATTATCCATGCCTTTCTCTCCATTTCATAAACCAGTCTTTCAATTCTTATGTTTTTCCCTTTGCATGATGCATGCATGAGTGAAATGAAGTTTAACAGAATGAAACCCCATATCCCAGACATACGTTAACACCTTTGGAGAGAGGGGGTTGGTCCTTAGGTGGTTGATTGGCTAACGTCAATATCCTTATATTTGTATACAAACTATAGCCAAAACAGTCTTCTGAAGGCGAAGATCAACTACTGAGGACCAAACCCTACTGGGGGGTAAAGAAACGCCGCAGAACACCCTGAGAGATGTTATCACCTCCAGAAATCGTGAGGGAAGCAGGTAACCGAAACTAGTAAATCTAACAACCATAGATTATCATTTATGCGAAAGCAACTCATCAAACGATTATTGATAGAGTTACTGAAGAATTCCAAAGAGAGCGATAGGAAGCTGGCGAGGAAGCTTGGCGTCTCGCAGCCGACAATAACGAGAACCCGCAACAAGCTTGAACGCGAAGGCTTCATAAGATCATACACAATTTTCCCTAATTGGAGAAAACTGGGCTTTGAGATACTGGCCCTAACTTTCGTGAAGATGGATCCTGCAGTAGTCTCTGATGAACTACTCGGGAAAGTCAAAGACTACGCTGACAGGTTTCCTAACGCCATCTTCGCTTCAACCGGAGAAGGACTGGGTATGACAGGTGTAATTATGTCTCTGCATAAAGATTATCGAGAGTACGCTCGTAGACTATCCTTATTCAGGAATGACTGGGGCAAATTCATGACTGACATCAAGAGCTTCGTAACAGTAACCGGTGAAGGAGAGATCAAAGAGTTCTCCTTCCGGTATTTGACCGAAGACCTGCTCTAGCCTTCGACTACGCCGCAACTGCAAGCAACGACATTCCTAAGTCTCATGGGAGCCAACCACAGACAAAATTCAGAGAGTTATAGGTTGTGAATTATTGAGTTACTGCTACTCGATACGCCGAGTTTTATTCAACAACGTGTACTTGTCGGTTGACACGAATCCTTATTATGGACACTGCTCGAGTCTTTTAGGGATATTTGTAGACACGTGCCTTGAAAGGAGGGGTCTTCATAGTAGTACGTCCTCAGAAGGGAGGCCAGCGGTTGGACTCGGATCGTCTGTCTGAGCCTAGAATCGTTGGACCTATACAGAGAAGGGATCGCCACGACATAATCGCGGAGATCCTGAGGACCGCTAAAAGTGGTCAGAAGAAAACCTACATTATGTATTCCGCAAGGCTCAGTCATTCTCAGCTGAAGCTCTACTTGGATCTTCTGGACCGAAATGGTTTGATTGCATGCGACAACAGCTTGTACATGACAACGCGAAAGGGCTTGAACTTCATCAGAGACTTTGATTCAATCAGCTTCTTGTTCAATCAGTGAGTTGCTAACTTCCGCCTCGTCTTTCAGTGGAATTGATGAATCAGAGGTTTCTTCCTGTTCGAGCAGCAGTGAGTCAACCAGTTTCTTCTCGTCTACTTCTGCCCTAGTTCGCCACCCGAGGTAGAGGTATCCTTTTTCGTCTTCAGTAATGTACCCCGATCGTCTATACCGATCCACGTTTGCATGCACCCTCCATTTCGGCAGCTTCTCTCGCAGTAGCCCTTCAACTTCCTCTCTTGAGGCTCTTCCCTGATGTGCGATAATTGTAGATATGGTCGTCGCTAGACCTGCCATGTCATCGATTCGCCAACCCATCATCCTGGCTTCTCTCGGTTCAAGGCTTCCTCGAAGCGTCACGTAGAAGCGAGCCCTGTCAAGCTCTCGGCCTGAGGGTTTCCCAGATGGTGTGCCTTCTTCAAAGACTGTTTTAATCTTCAGATCCAGCTTCTCCAGGTGACTGTTCAGCAGGCTTATGATTCTTGGGTAGCTGACTCCCAGTCGCCCCTTCAGTTCCCATCCCTTGACACCTGGCATCTTATGGTGTTTGAAGAAGAGGAGGTGAGCGGCTCTCTTAATCCGCGAGGCGTAGTATGATTTTTTCTCGAGTTTCAATGCTCTGTCCCTTCTCTCCATTTTTGCCAGTCTTCGAAGCCCACGGATATGGGGAAAGAGACCATGTGTGAACCTCTGGAAATGGGGTTCTGAGTTCCGGTCGGTTTGATGTAGATGATTTCTTCCATGTGATCTACCTCGAATGTTGCGTAACCGTATGTGACGAG
>JAGLZJ010000148.1 GCA_023131555.1 Candidatus Bathyarchaeota archaeon
AGAACGATCACAGCCCCTGCGTAAACCAGCAGCTGAAAGAGAGAGACGTACGGTGCACAAAGCAGCCAAAATAAGGCTCCTATGGCGATGCACATCCCAAACAGGCAGATGACAGCGTGAAGCATGTCCTTTAGTTCGACGGTCAACAATGCCAGCAAAACCGTTAGAACTATCAAAGCAATCTGTAGTAGATCATTAAGCGTTGAAGCTCTCTCCCATCATCTTTACATCAGAAGGTTCTTGCAGGTTCTCTTTAAAAGAGTTTTCAACGAGGCCACAGTTTTTCCAGAGCAACCTAAAAACATTAAATAGAGTGCCTCTTTAGAGGTTAGTCGAACGGTCAGTGAACCGATGCACACCGACTTCTTGATTTCCTTGCCCTTTGTCTTCTTACTATCTATAGTTGTTGGGCTAGTCCTTTATTCGGTGGGGTGGAAGATCGGAGCAAAGGGTGCGAAGACCGATGGTAAGGTTGCTCCTTACGCCTGCGGTGAAGATCTCCCTGCACGTAAGCTTCAGGTTGACGTTGAAAGATTCCTCATTTACGCCGTCTACTTCCTCGTCTTTGACATCCTCGCATTCATTCTCGCCACGTCGTTCAACACACCTGGTTACTTCGCGGCTGTTTACGCGCTAATCGTATTGATGTCCGTTGTCATTTTACTCCCGTTGTTAGGGAGAGCGTGACATGGGATTATTCAAGTGGGGCAGAACTAAATCACCTTGGATCATCCACTTCAATGCAGGTGGCTGCAATGCATGCGATATCGAAGTCGTAGCCGCCTTAACGCCAAGATATGACATTGAACGTTTTGGAATAATCACCCGGGGTAGTCCAAGACACGCGGATGTGCTGGTTGCTACGGGGCCAGTAACTCGGCAGGTGAAGGATAGACTGGTTAGAATATATGAACAGATGCCTATGCCCAAATCTGTCATCGCAGTGGGTTCTTGCGCGATTAGCGGCGCCCCTTTCGCGGATTGCTACAACGTTTACGGAGGAATAGACACAGTGATTCCAGTTGACGTCTACGTTCCGGGCTGCCCTCCCAAACCCGAGGCTACAATCAACGGAATTGTAAAACTCATCAACAGACTGGAGGTTGTCAAAAATGACGGAGAAAACAGCGGAAGAAAACGAAATCGTTAGAGAAATAAAGCATTTTATCAGAAAGAATGTTCTAGAAAGTGAAATTCCTCGTGCTCGCAGAATCTTCATTCTCATTGACAAGAGGGCGTTTGGAAAAGCGATTCGTCATTTAGCAAAAAAGATGGAGTTCACCCACGTTTCAACCATAACGGGCGTCGATGTTGGAAAAGAAATCGAGGTTATCTATCACTTAAACCGCGGTGGAAAAACCGAGCTCTCGCTGAAAGTTCGAGTGGCAAAGGATAAACCTGTCCTGCCAACTATCACTGATCTTATACCGGGCGCTACATTGTACGAGCGGGAAGTCCACGACCTCTTGGGAGTCACTTTCGAGAAGCATCAAGACTTGTCTCCCATCATTTTACCTGAGGGATGGCCTCCGGATGTCTACCCGTTAAGGAAGAAATGGACAACCAAAAAGATCCGGGAGAAGGTCACACGGGAAGTGAAGTAGTGATGACTCATCGCACTATTCGTATCCCGTTTGGACCACAACACCCTGCTCTAAAAGAACCTGAGAATTTCATGTTTGAGGTTGAAGGTGAATACGTTGTTGGCGTTAAACCGCGCATCGGTTATGTTCATCGAGGAATCGAAAAGGCAATAGAAGGCCGGACATTCATCCAAAACCTCTACCTAGTTGAGCGAATATGTGGGATATGCTCACACGCACATACAACCTGTTATACTCAGGCCATCGAGGAGGTCTTGGGCGCTAAAATACCTCCTAGAGCCAAGTTTATTAGAACAATCATCGCGGAACTTGAAAGAATTCACAGCCACTATCTCTGGATAGGGTGGGCTGCACATGAAATCGGTTTTGAAACCCTTTTTATGTATCTGTGGCGCGACCGGGAAATAGTTATGGACTTGCTGGAGCTGATTTCTGGAAGTCGTGTACATTACGCCATG
Organism: Candidatus Bathyarchaeota archaeon; assembly: GCA_023131555.1. GTDB lineage: Archaea > Thermoproteota > Bathyarchaeia > Bathyarchaeales > SOJC01 > JAGLZJ01. Next base: position 2,063 of record JAGLZJ010000148.1, read on the forward strand.
AACACCATCGGAGGCGTGCGAAGAGACCTACCGCCAGAAATGGTGGAAAGAGTCAGGAAAGGCCTCGATGTCTTGGAAGATAGGACAAAATACTACAAGAAAATCGTAATGACCGAACCAACAATCTCGAAAAGAACAGCTGGAATCGGTAAACTGAAGCCAAGAGACGCCTTAGCATTGTGCGCAGTTGGACCAACCTTACGTGCCAGTGGAATCAAGCGCGACGTTAGAGCGGATGATCCTTACATTGCCTATGATGAAATCCCGTTTAATGTCATAACCCATAATGGATGCGATGTTATGAGCCGACTCTTTGTAAGATGCGACGAAACCTTTGAAAGCATAAGCATAATCCGTTATGCTATGGACCACCTGCCAAAAGGAAAGATTAGAATCAAGGTTCCAAGAAAAATCCCTGAAGGTGAAGCTGTTTCTAGAGTTGAGGCACCACGAGGAGAACTTATTCACTATGTAAAAACAAATGGGACTACAAAGCCGGAACGATATAAAGTCAGAAGCCCAACCTTAGGAAATATCCCGTCTCTCTGCAAAATGCTCGTTGGAGGATATATCGC
>JAGLZJ010000149.1 GCA_023131555.1 Candidatus Bathyarchaeota archaeon
AGGATGGAAAAATCAGCTGCGTACTGGAATTTTCCGTCGAGTTCCCCCTCTCTCTTGGGGCGAACAACGATTTTCTCAGGTATGCCATCACAGATCAGGGTGACGTAGACTACGTTCTCGCCCAGTCCCGACTCTTCAAGCTTCTTGATCGACTCTTCGACTTTCTCTAACCTGTCGATCTTCTTGTTGATTTCTTCTAATGCGTCAAACAGAACCTCTGCTTCTCCTTGCATTGAGCCAGTAAGCGATATTTCTCCGAATTGAATCCAAAGATCTGATCCTTGAGTCTTCTTTGACTTCTTGTCTCCCTTCTTTTTTGCTTTCACTTTTCCTTTCTGAAGGTTCTTCAGCCGCTTCAAGCCTTCTCTGTCGTCTATGGTTGATTCAGCGTCTCGAAGGAACGAACCGAGCCATTGACTATATTCTTCAGCTGCGCTTCTGTACGCTTCGATCTCCTCTTCTACAACTTCAGCTATTTCCTTGATTGAGTAGTAACTTCGAATCTCTGTTCCAGTTCTCAGCATTTCCTATCACTTGGGCGATTACTCTCAATATGACAATGGCGTCGTGAGTACGACTGCTTTTCTTGAAGCCCCAAGGCGCTGTATTATGATAATAAGGTTTGTATGTGGACGTATTTTACACACCTGGTCATTCACTTCGGCTGCTTCTTATGGTATGCTCATCTTTCGGATGCCAGTGGATTTCCGATTCAGATTCTGAATTCAGAAGCATAAAATATGATTGAGATCACACCCTCGGTTAATTCGATTCGACTTGAAAGTTTGGGTTGGTCTTCTTTGGAAACAGTCGTCGAGGATCGCGAAAACGTTGTTAAGCTCTATGATGAGAGCACTGGCGCTTGGAAGTTCGTACGTAAGGACAGAGGACCGCTCAGATCAATTGAGCTTATTGAAAAGACGTTTCAGAAACTGGGCCTTTCAAAGAATGAGATACGGGTCTACGTTCTCCTAGCTCGTTCTAGGGAGCGAAGAGCAAGTGAGATCTCTGAAGCGCTCAGTCTTCACCGCACGGAAACTTACAGAATACTGAGGGATTTGGAGAAGAAGGGGCTGGTTTCTTCTGTCTTTGAGAAGCCGTTGAAGTTCATAGCCACGCCGTTTGAGCTTGCAGTAGATGCTCTCATAGGAGCGAAGAAACTTAAACTACAGCGGTTGGAACGGGAAAAGAAGAATCTGGTTGATCTCTGGCGCTCCCTTCCCAAGCTAGAGATGCGGGCGAGGAGGAAGGAAGTGTTTCAGATACTTGAAGGTGAAGAGCAGTTCAGCCTCAAAGCGAACACTATCATCGAAAATACGGAAAGAGAAATATGCGTTTACGCTTCAGAGGAAGATCTTGCACTGCTTTATCACTCAGGCTTCATCGAAAAGCTTGAAAATCTCGCAAAGAAGAAGTTTGACGTGAGGTTTCTCACAGAGAATTCGAGGAAGAGTCGGTTTTTCATCGAAAAGATGAACGTGAAAGTCTTCAAGTATGCAGGCTCAGACGTCCGAGATCTCCCGACCTTTATATTAACTGATCAAGAACAGCTTCTTCTTACGATTCGGAAAAATGATGCGGCTCGGGGAGCGAGGGGCAAGTCGAAAATTGCAGCACTTTTCACAAACTATGAGGCTTTCGTCAACGCCCTGGACAAACTATTCTCAGAACTCTGGAAGAACTGACCACTACGTACCGATGTTTCATTTTTACACTCTGAATTTCTCCCTTTTACTCTGAAGTGGGAATCTCGATTTTTATCTTAGAGTTGCGTCACGTCCGCTCACACACAAGCGAACATAGGTTACGCTCCTAGTTCTGTATAGAATAGATATGATGGTGCCAGAATGAAAGATGCTTCAAGAAGCAGGAAGGGACTCAGCACCGTTGTCACCACCCTTATCATACTGGTAGTTTCAGTGTTGCTGGCGTCCGTTGTCACCTTCTACGCTATCAACGTGACAACTACCCGGGTACAGGAAGAGAGCTTGCAGATATACAAAGAACAGATCTGGCACAACGGCGTTGACTTTTCTGAAGCAGCCTTCCTCATAGTAAACACCGGAGGGCGAGACGTAGTCATTGACAGCATTTCAGTTCGAGGACAGACATGCGATTGGAACACGGTCTACTACAATAAAACAGGAACAACCCCTTCAGAGGAACTGCCTTACGTTTACCCGACCGGCAACGGGACTCTGCAAGGACAAAACGCCACTGTAGGCTCAACGGACTTCAATCTCATACAGGCTGGCGGAGATCTGATACTGAAATCCAGCTGGAGCATGATTGTCTACATCATCAACCCTGACAGCGTATCAGTTAACGACGTAGGCGTCACTGTAGGATTCACAGTCTTCACAGCCAACGCTCAATATCACAAAGAATGCAACGTAGACGCCTCAGTTTAGAAACCCCCAAGTTCCTCCCTGAGCGCGAGCTAACAGTCAAGGACTTCGTGGACGCGATTTCCTTCTCGGAAGCATCAGAGAGAGATGTGTAGCGCACAACTACGCACAAATTATCTTATCTTCTAAACGGCAACTCTCGAGCCGAAAACATGGAGAGATTAGAATGAGAAGCCTTTTAAAAAGTAAGAAAGGCCTCAGCACCGTTGTGACATCGCTGATCAT
>JAGLZJ010000015.1 GCA_023131555.1 Candidatus Bathyarchaeota archaeon
ATCTTCAATGTTGTTGAGGCAATAACGCGTCTTGTGATGTTCTTGTCATACCTGGCAATAATTTCCATGTGGGGGGAGTTCAGCAGAATACTCCAGTATCATGGAGCCGAGCACAAAGCGATTAACGCACATGAGGCTGGGGCTGAATTGAATGTTACGAGCATCCAGGGGTTTTCCAGATTCCATCCTAGATGTGGGACTTCCTTCATTTTCATTGTTATTATCGTGAGCATCTTGCTTTTCTCCGCCATGCCCGATCTGGGGCTTGTGGCGAGGCTTGGATATAGGTTGCTTCTTATTCCAGTGATTGGGACAATCTCTTATGAGCTTCTGAAACTTAGCGACAGGTTTAGAAGTTCGATAATCATGCGTATGCTTACGATGCCGGGTCTGGCATTTCAGCGTTTGACAACGAGGGAGCCAAGTAGTGATATGATTGAAGTTGCGGTTGAAGCGATCAGAGAAGTACGTAGACAGAGCTCATCCTAATGAACCGTATCTCAATCGCGCACCGACACACACTGCTCTCTTGCCATATCTAGAACATGTGGTCCATTCAATTGACTCATGAAGAAACAGCATGATGCTTATCGAGAAGTCTGTCTGATCTGGAGCCCCGAGGGGGATTCGGACCCCCGACCTACAGCTTACAAGGCTGTTGCTCTAGCCAGCTGAGCTACCGGGGCAGTTCTGTTACAACCATCAGATCAACATTGAAACAGCTTAAATTCTTTTTCTGACTCTGTGTCAAATTGAAGAAAAATCATTGGTGCCGGGGGCGGGATTCGAACTCGCGACCTCTGGGCTTGGGCTTTAGGCCCCTTTCGCTCTCCAGATTATGAGTCTGGCGCCCAAACCAGGCTAGGCTACCCCGGCTCCACTCCATACTTGTTGATCAGTTCTTAAGTCTTTTATGTCCATGGCTGACGATCCAGCAAGCGTACAGACAATCGGTTCTGCCGAGATAGACAACAAAGACTTATCTTACCTTCCCCGTACTAGGGAAATTACGGAGGGATGATTCTGTGGACTACAGCGACAGGTGGAAAGTGCTAGAAAGATTGATGACTGAGTTGCGAAGAAGGCAGATCAATGTTCCTAAGGAGATCATGACCTCCCTGAAGACTGCCAAGACCATGATTAGCATTAGTGAAGTTGATCCGAAGTATTCGGAGTCCATTCTTTCAATCGAAGACCACCTGCTCACCGTAGAATCCCGCCTCTTCGAATTGGCGGAGAAGCTTGGGCACGACTTTGCTGAAACTTGGACAAAGAAGTTTGAGAAGGCTCAAAGGAGGAGACGGTCACAAAAAAAAGAGGCCGTGAATGCGTTGCCCTTTCGGGGTCTTCCTAAGGGAAAGCACTGGATACGAATTAAACTGTCAAGCGAGATCTTGGAAGAAAAAGTGAAGGCGTTAGCTTCTCAGTCAGATTTGTCCTGTGAACTGCAAAAAGATGGACGCATGGTGGTATATGGTGGCAAGGCTGAAGTGCAGGATTTTGTCAAGAAGATGGCTGAAGAGCAACGGAGGAAGCGGTGACTTAGGCTGGATCGCGCTGAAACCGCGAATCAGCGATTAAGTTATTTATAGAAGATTTCTATAGAATGAACTATCAGGAGATAGGCTGGAGAAGCCGGATTACTTGGAGCGACCTCTGCAAAATGCCCTTCATACAGAAAATTGAATTAAGGGGCTTCAAGTCTTTTGGACCAAAAACAGTAACCCTCACCGTAAATAAAGGCTTTACAGCTGTAACAGGACCGAATGGCAGTGGAAAAACAAACATAGTTGATGCCATTCTTTTCGCTCTAGGGGAACTCAGCGCAAGAAGAATGCGTGCAGCAAACCTGACCAAGCTCATATTTCATGGTTCACCTAAGGCAAACGTAGGTAAGGCTAAATCCGCCAGAGTTTTACTTCGGTTTGACAACAGGGACGGGAGAATACCAGTAGACACCAACACCGTAGCAATATCTCGGGAGATCTTCCGAAACGGACAATGTGTCTATCGGCTGAACGGACGGCGAGTCTCACGAGGGAACCTTCAAAGCATGCTTTCCATAGCAGGCATCGGAGCTTCGGGCCACAACATAATCCTGCAAGGTACAATCACCCGTATGACCGACATCAGCTCAAACGACCGTCGCAAGGTCATCGAAAGCATGGTCGGCATTGCACAGTACGATTCCCAGAAAGCTGAAGCCGAAGAGAAGCTTCAGACAGCTGATGTTTCCATCAGAACAGCGATGGGTCGAATCGACGAGGTGCAAAGGCGAGTCGATGATCTGGAAAGAGAAAGGAATGAGCTTCTACGGTACAGCTTCATTCATAGAGAGATAAAGCGCTTTGACGCCATCAAGCTTTCCCACAGCATCGCAGTTAACGACGAGAAGAAAACCAAGCTCTCTTCGAAGGTGAAAGAAGCAAGAAGCAGACTCGAAGAAATTAGCGGACTGAGACATGAAGCTCAAAGCCACCGTCACTCAATTGAAGATAAATGGAGACGGCTGAACTCCGAGATGGTTGAGGAAGGCAGCTCAAAGGTTCTAGAGGTACAGATCAAGATCGGAGAGCTGAAATCAAATCTAGCGGAACTCGCCACGAAGATTAGCACTGGAAAAACCACCCTCGAGAGCCTGCTGAAGGTTAAGGAGAACAACATTCAGCAACTGGATTCAATGCAGAATCAGATCATCGAAAACAGAAAGCTGACACGCAAGCTGAAGCGAAGACAAGATAGTTTTTCAAATGAATTGAAGCTTAAACTCGAAGAACATGAAAAAACCTCTTCAGAGACCACTCATCTCTGGGAAAACATCTCAAGTAATGCAGAGGAAGCCCGAAAGACCCAAGATCAGCTTGACAGTTCCAGCGGAAAGCTAGCTGAACTCAAAATCGACCACGCTAGAAGACAGACATCAACACGCCTACTATCCCACAGACTGAATGAACTCAACTCTCGGAGAGACAGGTTTGCTGGAACTCTCAGCGATCTTCAGAAATCGTATGTTGACTTAAAAAAAATCCGTGATGAACAGAAGAAGCAGTTGGACATTGCAGAAAGAGCTCTTGAACGCCGATACATGCAGAAGACACAAGTTGAGAACGAAATTGAGGAAGCTGGCAAAATAGCTGGAACCGCACGGGACGCTGTCGTAGAGTTCGCAACCCAGAGAGAGCTCGCGGAATCAGTTGCAGCTGAAGAGAATGCATTGATCAACATCGAAGAGCTAGGCCAGATTGGAGTGATTCCCGGGATTCATGGAAGGCTGAAGAGCTTGGTGAAAATCGAGAAACGTTACAGAAAGGCATTGGAGGCAGCTGCCTCTGGATGGCTGAACTCGTTAGTTGTTCGAGACATAGAAGTTGCCTTCACATGCACAGAAACCTTGAGGCGTCTGAAGCTAGGGCGAATTAAGCTAATCCCCATCAAAGGACTGAAGCGAAACTCGCAAACCACTAAAGCAGGATCCCTGGACGCTGATGGATTCGCGAACGCTTTTATTAAATGTCCCACTGACTTCGAACCAGCCGTCGATTTCGTCTTCGGGGATACTGTGGTTACCGGAAACGATCAAATGGCTTTAAAGGCATCTCAGAGTGGATTTAGAAGCGTTACTCTCGAAGGAGACGTTTATGAAGCTGGAGGCGGCTTCGAAAGCGGTTTCTTCAGGGCTCCCGTAGACTTCTCAACAATGATTCCAAGCAAGAATGCAATGAAAAGCTTAGACGAAGCTGTCATAGCCCTTCAACAGCATTTGGTAAAAAGAGAGAACACACTCTCATTCTTCGACGAAGACATAGATGAAACCCGAAAAGAGATCACTCGGCTTTCCGAGGCTCTAGCTTCCCTCGACACTGAACTGGCTAGAGCCAAGAAAAGCGTGAAGCTGACAAAACGAAATATTCGAAGGCTGAACTCCCTCGCTACAAAACTTCAAGCGAAACTCGAAAAGGAAAAGACGGACCTAGCGCTTCAGAAAGGAGCAAGAAGAAGAATAAGAACCAAGATGCAGACCCTTCGACTTAGTCTGGCTGAACTGAAGCTGAAGATCGATCCTACACATATTCAACAGCTTGAGATCCAGAGAGACAGATTAGCCGAAGACCTAATCACGATCAGACAGAGCCTCGGATCAGTTGAAACTGAGCTGTCAACTTATCAGTCTCAGCATCTAAACGTATTGAAGCCTGGGAACGCAAACGTTAGAATACAACTGAGGAAGATCCAGCGGCAACTCAAAATAGTTGAGAAAGATGTTGATCAGGCTCTGATGGAGAAAGAACAGCTAAAACAGGAGCTTCAAGGTCTAGAAAACGCAAGAGAAGAGCTCTCTGCAACTGTCCTTGGCGCGCGAAAGGAAGCTAAGAAATTCGCTTCTGAGATCGACTTTCTCGACAAGAAAAGGAGAAAACTCGATCATGAACACGAAAAAGCAGACCACGTGCATAGTAAACTTCAACTGTCCCTGCAGACCATGCAACTCGAACTTGGTAACCTATGGCGTCAACTCAAAGAATCCGGTTACGAGAAACCGCTGACAGCAACACCCAGAGACATCGAAGAAGCAGAAACTTCCCTTAGAATGATGAAATTCGAGCTAGAACGATTGGGAGCAGTAAATCAGCTTGCTCTTTCACATTACGCTGAGCAGATGTCCCGTTACAAAGAGCTCTCACTACGCATGAATGAACTAGAACGTGAGAAACACTCAATCCTAGCCTTCATGGACGAGATCGAGAGCAAGAAACGCAAGGTGTTCATGGAAGCCTTTGAGAAGATGAATGAGAACCTCGGCAAGTATTTCATGAAAGTAACAGGAGGCGGCCAGGCAAATCTTGTACTCGAGAACCCAGACGAACCTTTCACAGGAGGAATCGACATGATCGTCCAATTTCCAAATAAACCCCCAATTCTTGTCACGGGAGCCAGCGGCGGAGAGCGATCAGTCTCAGCTGTAGCCTTCTTGTTTGCAATACAGGAGTTTACCCCTGCAGCTTTCTACGTTCTAGACGAAATCGATGCTCATTTAGACGGGTACCATGTGGCCAAACTTGGCGAACTCCTAGCTGAAGAAGCTGAGTCGTCTCAGTTCATAGCAATAACCTTGAAGCCAGAGATGGTCAATAAAGCGGAACGAATATACGGAGTATATGACCGCAACGGAGTCTCAAACGTTGTATCAACAACAATCAGAGGAAGCAAACTCTAGTGGCACTCAGCAAACCATTCTACCTACAACATCCATGGCAGATTCTCTTTGAGACGCATAAACTGGCAAAAGCGAAACCTTGGAGCATTGACATTTCCTTCTTACTGAATTCCTTCTTGGATGAAATGGCGAAGCTTGGTGAAGTTGATTTCCGCGCGTCTGGAGTAGCCTTAGACTCATCTTCCCTCATATACTTGATGAAATCTAAGCTTCTGCTAAAGCTTGAAGAACCCCCTAAGCCGCCTAGACCTTCGACAGATTTTGCTCCACCTCCAATCTTTCTCCCCCTTAGATACGAACTCACATCCACAACCTTTGAGCAATTACTCGAAGCCCTAGACTCAGCGCTCAAAGCGGAGAAGCTACCACCTCCACCAATCAAACTAGAACCCCCCCTCCCCTCAATATATGAGATAATCCCGCAGTTCGACAGATACATGGCAGAGATTGAAGATCTAATGGACAACCTCTACTCCAACATTGTTTCACTACTGGGAGAGAAACCGTTCATCATCTTTCAAGCACTAGTCGGAGATAAAGACCCGCTTCAAACGATTCATACATTCATTCTCCTCCTCTTCCTTGCCCAGAACGGAAGAATTCGACTTTGGCAAGATGAGGAATTCAGTGACATATATCTCTCCACTCGAGGGGACCTCCCAATTGGTGAAAACTAGACCAATGGACCATGAAGGGCCCCCTCCAAAAGGTGACAGAGTAGCCCAACGCTTGGCAGCCGTAGAAGCCGCCTTGTATGTAGCTGGGCGACCTCTGGATCTTAAAACTCTTGCCAATATAGCTGGTACACGCTCCAAGAACCTGACTAGAGGGCTTGCTTGCACTCTCAGACAGGAATACGCGCAGCGAAATACGAGTCTGGAAATCCTTGAACTAGCAGACGAACGCTTCGTCATGCAACTCAAAGCAGAGTATTCACCGAAAGTTCAAAGGCTTTCCATGCGTCCTCTCCTAACAACAGGTCCACTGAAGACCCTTTCTTACATTGCCTACAGACAGCCAGTTGCACAGAAACAAGTGTTACAGGTTCGAGGCCACCATGTCTACAGCCACCTCAAGAAACTCGAAGAAATGGGTTTAATCAGCAGAGATCGCGCTAACAGGAGAAAGATTATTCGGACAACAGAGTTCTTCGCCGACTATTTCGGTTTCAGCCACGAGTTACGCGTCATGAAACGACAGATGAAGAAGACACTGTTTCAAGACGTTGAAAATACAACACTAGACTTATAAGTTGAAAGTAAGCTCTTTGTCGCACTTGCAGTCTTGAAGGAAAGTGGAAACTTGTCCGTATGGCATGGAAGTTCACATAAAAGAAAGCCTTCAGGAGGGCGCAGACGAGCCCACCGGAAGAAACGCCGTTTCGAACGGGGCTCCTTTCCCGCTGAAACTTCACTAGGTGAGAGAAGGTTGAAAAAGGTTCGTGGACGCGGAGGCATATTGAAGATCCATGCTCTAAGTGAGAACTCTGCCAACGTGTACGATTCAAAGAAGGGAAAAGCTCAGAACGTGAAGATCCTCCGTGTCATCAGAAACCCTGCCAGCGTCGACTATGACAGACGTGGGATAATTACTAGGGGAACAATCCTCGAAACTGAACTGGGACACGTACGTGTAACTTCTCGCCCAGGACAGCACGGTATGATAAATGCAGTTCTGGTACCAGAAAGCTCGTAAGGCGATTGTAGAATAGAGTCCCTTATTTCTTTCTCCGAGGGTGCTGCTGAAGTCTTCTTGCGATCTCAGCAACTGTCTGCATCTTAGAAGTTTTCTTCTCAACCAGAATCCTCCCGATCTTCTTCCATGGAAGAGCTGGATGTGAGCATCCTGGTTCAATCACTGGATCCAATCCTATGCTCTCAGCCGCTTCGTTCACTTTCTTCGCTGTTGGATCGGATATGGCTATGGCCTTGGTAACTCTTCGTCCCCTACTCCTTGTCAGAGAAGAATCGAAATAAGCTGGCCAAATTATGACATTCTTCTTTCTCCTCATGTATTGATTTCCCGCCTGTTCACACTACTTTTATCTGCTCAATCCCTCTTAATATCTTAAGCCGGATGATGAAAAGGTATTTGTTTGATTTGATGATGTCTCAGAGTTACGCGGACGGCGCTCACTATGAATAGACCGTAATGTCGCTTGTTACCCAAATGCAGTGAGAAGATGGCGGCCTTATACATGAAGCTGCATGTAGCTGCATATAGCTGCATATGATTTGACACTAATTTGAGGAAAAACGGCAGTAGCTGACCTCTTTTAAGTTTTTCGGTCGCATAATGTTTAAATAAGGCGGGAGCTCTCACCTCTAAAGTTCTTTTATGGGGGAGGCGGAGAAGTTACAACGTCTAGGTCGTGTGCTTCACGTTAGCTCAAATAGGAACCTTGTTGTGAAGGCAGAGAACACGCCGAAAATCCGCGTTAAGACCGTGGATGAGACTCTAAGACTCGTGGGAACGGTTTCAGACGTCTTCGGACCTGTCTCATCTCCCTACGTTTCAATAACCCCTGTCCTTTCAGAAACTCAAAGTCTGGTGAACAAAGTGCTCTACACTCTCTCTTCCAAGGACGAACTCAACTTCAGAGGTAAGAAAAAAGCATGAATGAACAGAAGAATACCCCTCCATCCACTTCTACACCGCCAATGCAATCTCAGAAATGCCCTGAATGCGGCAACAAACGCCTCATAAACGATCCTGAAAATGCAGAAATCGTCTGCATGGAATGCGGCATTGTGGTCGCTTCAAAGCTTCAGGACAGAGGTCCCGAGTGGAGAGCATTCAACAAAGAGCAACGAGCGAAACGGGTCAGAGTAGGTGCACCGCTGACGTATACAATCCATGACAAAGGTCTATCTACCATGATTGACTGGCACGATCGCGATGTCTATGGTCGTCGTCTCTCACCCGGGCAGAAGGCTCAAGTTTACCGTTTAAGAAAATGGCAACGAAGAATCAGAGTATCAGACGCCACAGAACGTAATTTAGCGTTCGCACTCTCCGAGATTGGTAAGATTGCCAACTCATTAAGCTTACCAAAAAACATCCTTGAAACTGCCTCAGTGATCTACAGAAAAGCCGTGAAAGAACGCCTAATTCGCGGTCGATCCATTCAAGGCGTAACTGCAGCCGCAGTATACGTAGCATGCAGACAGTGTAACCTCCCCAGAACTCTTGAGGAGATTGCACAAGCATCACACAATAACAAGAAAGAGGTTGGGCGCAGCTATCGCTTTCTGGTCAGGGCGCTAGGCTACTTCATTCCACCAGTCAAGCCGAGTCAATACATCACCAAGTTCTCAAATCAACTCACTATGCAGGGCAAAGTGGAAGAGATCGCACATAAAATCCTGATAACGGCAAAGAAGGCAAGACTTACTTCTGGTAGAGGTCCTACAGGAATCGCTGCAGCAGCAAGCTACATAGCCTCAGTTTTAACTGGAGAGAGAAAGACCCAACGCGAAATCGCTGAGATTGCACAGGTCACGGAAGTAACCATACGCAATCGCTACAAGGAACTCGTGGAGAAGCTCTCCTTCGAGATAAGTCTCTAGATCCACTTTTTTCGATACGCGGAACCTTCTGGGTGACGGGGCTTTGAAAGAATGCCCGAAATGCGGCACTGCTATCAACTCCCCGTTGAAGACATGGACATTATCTCGAAAAGGCTCGACTGGAGGTACCGAAATCGGATTCTACGAGTGCCCAGGTTGCCTAACTCGGTTTCGAGCCCGAGCAAATGATGGAAATGAGGTAGGTATAAAAACCTTGACTAAGAAGATAAAAGGCATCGAGGATGGACTCGTGAATACACTCAGGAACTTGAGGGAGAAACTGAAAACTCTGGAAACTGAACGGGCGAACCTTCTTTTGGAAATTGGGGAGCTGAAGAAGATGGCTGAAGGAAAAGCCAGCGCTCTGGAAAGCGAGATTGGCATGTTGCGAGAAGAGGTGACATCGCTTAGGCAATTGCTAGGCGTTGCAGAACTAGACAATGAATGATAACCTAGGATAGGTCTTAAGAAATCTGACACCTTCTTCTGACACAGCTTCTTAATATTCCTGCATTATGCTCTATGAGCGGGCATAAGCTGAGTTACTGGGAGACTTTATATTCTCAGCTTGAGTAAACTCAAGGAACCAGAAAAACATCCAACACTAAAACAGTGGCGAAAACATGCCCTACAGGTTTAGCTTCGACCTATCAAGCATCTCGAAAGCATTCTTCAGAGATCTAGCAAACGTAGCCAAAGAGAAAGATCTGCACAGAAAGCTTGGGAGTAAAGCCCGATATCTCGCTGAGAAGTTTAAGATTCAGCAGATCACAGGTTTAGAGGTGACAGACGCGTTAATGCTTGTTGAAGACCTCGTTGACATATATGTGAAAAACATTTCAGGTACTCAAAGATTTCTCAAGACTCAGAAGAGGGCTCTCTTCCTTCCCCATTGCGCTCGTAAATTCATGGACTGTAAGTGCAAGGCTCAATTCAAGCCGGAGATTCCATCCTACAAGTGTCAGCACTGTTCAAAGGACTGCATTGTTAATAGAGCCACGAAGCTAGCAGAGAAGAATGGCTATGAAGTCTACGTTGTCGCTGGTAGCTCGTGTATACCTCAAATCATCAAGAAGAACGGGTGTGAGGGAGTCATCGGCGTTGCCTGCAGCGATGAACTGAAGATGGGAGCCGACTATCTTGGAAGACTCGGTCTAGCTGGGCAAGCAGTTCCTCTCACAAAGAATGGGTGTGCAAACACGAAGTTCAGCTTAAGAACCCTCAAGAACTTGATTGAGGCTTTCCCTATTCGTGGGCGCAAAGTCACAGTTAATTGAGCATGACGCGTGGCAGACACCTGTCTATTCGCGGACCACTCGAAAAATAAATGCGGTGCCGATTATGAATGACAAGAGACCCAGCAACATTGCCAGAGTCTGAGGGATGACTTGACTGGCTAATGCAACAAAGTATGTTGGTCCGATGAAACAGAGCACAGCAGCTAAAACGATATACAACATATGCTTGATCTGCTTCTTGTCATCTCCGACGGATTTCATAGCTAAAGATACCTCTTGACAGAGAGACCATTTCACTTCCTAGTATTAACTTTTTTCCCGTGGCGGGATGAATCGGTTGAAGCCCCTTTTCCGAAGACTTTCATCAACAGCTTGAAGACTGTAGTTCCCGCGTCTTGATCAGGTCCTAAGCCGTCTGTTGCGCCTAGCAAGCATACTCCCTCTAGCCCTCGTTTTTTTCCCAATCCGAGGAGCAGTCCTGTAGCCCCCATTATTCGCCCTCCTCCATATATGATTCCTCCTTTATCCATGACCTTTAGCACTAGGTTCTCTGATGTTGCTGCAACGTAGACTTTTTTTCTTTCTCCTGAAATTGGTAATCCACCAACCGTGACTATTAATTCGCAGCCTAGCTTCTGAATGAAATCCAGTATCTCTTCGCATACTTCGTAGTAAGCCACAACATTGTCAAGTGAAGGCTGTGCGTTACCAGTCAGGATTATTGCCTTCAGACTGCTTTTGGGTGAGGAAGAATAGAACCTGAAGCGTGGGGGGAAGCACACTCCCTCACTATCCACCGTGACATAGTCCGGGAAAAGGGGTGAGTAGTACTCAGCGAAGAGCTTGGCTTCTGTGGACTTGCTTGCAAGTTGAGCCGCAATCTTTCCCACGTCTCCGAATCCAGGTAAACCTTCCAGAAGAATCGGATTCCGCAGGTTTGGGTGAAAACGTTGGTGTATCTGTGAGCTTTCCAAGAGTGGCGCCGAATTATTTGCTTATGGAGGACTCTATAAGGCTTTTCGTGGGCCACCTGCAAGGCTTTTTATCTCGAACCCCTCTTTCTTGTACTGGTGCAGATGAAGATCCGAAAACCTTCCGCTTGGGGCTTTCATCCTTTTAATCGCGATGAGGAAGTCTTAGAGATCGAGAGATCATTTCTATCGAAGCACGGTGTAGGTCGAAAGCCAGCGGTTTCTGCGGAAGGTCCCAGAAAAATGGTTGGTCTTGTAGTTCCTCACGCCGGATATGCCTACTCTGGACCTGTTGCTTCCCATGCATATTATGAAATTGCGGGAGATGGGGTGCCGGAGACCTTCGTCCTTCTTGGTCCTACCCACAGTTCTCGGTTTCCAGGTTACTCCGCTATGATTGATGGAGTCTGGAAGATGCCTTTAGGTGAAGTGTCAGTGGATTCTGATCTCGCTAAGGAAATTGTCCAGTCTTCGAGTTTCATCGACATCAATCCTGAAGCCCACGACAATGAGCATTCCATCGAAGTCCAGCTACCCTTCCTTCAATATGTTTACGGGGACCAGTTCAGGATTGTCCCAATAGCCGTGGGGTACAGCGATCATGCAATGATCATGGACGCAGGTCGGGCAATCGCTAAGGCAATCTCAGGGATGGAGAGAGACTCGGTGGTCGTGGCTACTACCGATCTGACACATTATGGCTCAGCGTATGGATACACTCCTGTCGGCATGAGTCCTTTCACGAAGGTCTATGAATGGATACAGGATGTAGACCGTTCCATAATCGACCTGATTGTGGCTCTAGATGCATCTGCTCTTCTGAAAACCGTAACGGAAAAGGGGTACACCATGTGTGGTGCCACCCCTGTCGCCACAATGCTGATTGCGGCGAGGGCACTGGGAGCAAAGTCGGGGAAGCTGTTGAAGTACACAACCAGTTATGATGTGAG
>JAGLZJ010000150.1 GCA_023131555.1 Candidatus Bathyarchaeota archaeon
CATCCGAACTTCCATCATCACTCGGAAGCATAAAGAAGAAAATCTTTCTCTCAGTTAACTATCGTTTTTCTCGGTATCTCCTGATCAGCAGCGTTTCGATGCGTAGCCTCAGAAGTGAGAGAATATGTGGATCACTAGAGCTTACTTGCGTGTGCGACGCTTCTTTATCCATGCTGCCGTGATGGAGACGCAGGCCATGAGCGCACCGTTGAGAAGCGTCCATGCATCAGCGACGGAAGACTCCACGTATACTGATGCGCCTCCTACGCAGGTTTCGGGCTCGTAGACGAAGATGGCTCGCAGCACGTGGTCGCTGTCTATATGTACTTCAATGGATTTGCTCGAACCTACGGGAGAACCATCTAACTCCCAATGGCTGAAGGGCCAGCAGTCTGGACTAGTTTCATTGGCGGTGACAGTTACATAATTGCAGCAATCATATTCATGAGTGCCTGGTTTAGGATCTGTGGTTCCAGTTCCCTCAACTTGGATAGTCAGTGTAAACGGACCTTGGACAACAAAGACAGCGTGCAACGAATGATCATCATCCATGTGCACAGTAATCGGATTACTACTGCCAGCAGGAGAACCATCTAGCTCCCAGTAATCAAACTCGTAACAATCATCAGCTATAGCCGTAATGTTGACCATAGAGCTGCACGGATACACGTGAGAGCCTGAAGCAGGATTTGTGCTACCCCCAACAGAAGAAGACACGGTTAACGTATGAGTGCATAGTTCTATCGTGACGGTGGTTGTGCTTAGACATGCGTTATCGTCTGTGTCTTTTTCGCCTGGGACTGCAGAGGCGCCTGTGGTGATATAGTATAACCCTGGTGATTCGCCGCTTGTGTTCCATAGAAACGTGACGGTTGTATTCGTACTTGGTGTTAGATCTGTGACTGTCTTTGTCTCTAGGAACGTTTCATTGTAGTAACAACTTACGGTGAATGTTTCGGGTTCTGTTCCTTCATTCGTGACAACGACTTCAATCGTCACAATTTCCCCTTCTGTGACAGTTGTCGGGGAAGGAATCTGACTGATGATTGCAATATCGTGAATTACGATTTCGACTGTTGCAGGTGATGTGCAGATGTTGTTTGTTTCATTGCTCTCGAGGATCTCGTAGCTTGAGTCGGCTTCAGCGACTATTGCGTATGTTCCGGGAGGGGTGCCCGTCGTGTCCCAGGGGAAGGAGATAGTGGTCTCGTTGCCGGCTTCTAGGTTGTAGACGCGCATTACGCCGATCAGATTGCTGTCGTAGTGGCAGGCAACATCGAATGTTGCTGAGACATTTCCCAGGTTTCTCACCGTTACGTCAATTGCTAATGTGTCACCTTGACTGACGACGGTGCTTGTTGGAACTTGATCAACGGCTGCTACGTCGCGTATTATGGCGGTGATCGTGGTATCTGTGTAGCCTGTATCTGAGACAGGAGTGCTGGTTAGCGTATCAATTCCTGAAGCTATGAGGTCTTCTTTGTGGTTGAGATAATACATTGAAGGAGAAGTTGGGGTCAAGCCCACTCTGAAAGTCAAGGTTGCGTTCGCTCCCGGGGCAAGAGTTCCGACATTCCAGACGATCTCGGGGGGTGGAAGAGAAGTGATTGAACCCTGGCTTGGTGAGCCAACGCTTATGAAGGCTACATCGGTGGAGATCGTTTCGTTGACTTCAATGTTGGAAACATCACTTCCGCCAACGTTTGCTACTATGATTGTAAATTCGAATGTTGTTGAGTAACCAACCACAGGTGGGTCTTCGCCGTTTATGAGCGCTGTTTTAACTTTGTCCACAGAGAGCTTTCCCTTACCTTCAGGCGGGTGGATAGTGATCATTTCAAGATTCGTACAGTTGTTGTTAATCTCGTCGATCTCGACTATGTTCCTGCTGGAGTCAGCCATTGCTCGCACGTAGTACATGTCCGACGGGACTCCCGAGGTATTCCATTCAAAAATTAAGTTGGTCGACATATCCTGCGACAAAGCTGTCACTGTCTGATAGCCTATGGGATTATTACCATAGAAGCATGTCACGTTGAAGTCTTCGGTGAAGTCTCCGAGGTTTGATACTGTCACGTTGATGTTGACGATTTCCCCTTCTATTGCACTGTACTTGTCTGGGACTTGAGAGACTGCAGCTACATCGTGACTAAGTGCGGGTTGAATGGTTACGGTTGCAGGTGAGGTGCACCAGTTATCTTCTTCATCTGTTTCAGTTATTCCTGCACTCGAGTCTGCCCATGCAGTAATTGTGTAGTTACTTTCAGGCAAGCCTGTCGTATCCCAGTCAAAATCAAGCGTTGTTTGGTGCCCTGCTGATAAATTGACCACAAGTTCTGTTCCAATTATCGTATTGTTGAAGTAGCATGTGACTTCGAAGGTTTCAGTCTGAGTACCTTTATTCTCTACGGCTACTTGAACAGTGACATGTTCACCTTGACTCACATTGGTGGGTGTGGGAGTTTGGCCTACTGCCACAACGTTGTGGACTATAATGGCTTGTTCTTCATCCGTCCGGTCTGTTGTAGGAGATTGGTCTAGGTTTGGGTTTTGCTGATCTGTTGACCAAAACAACCCGTAAGATTGTGGAGTTCCGATGGAAGTCCAGCTTATGTACATTTCAATTTGA
>JAGLZJ010000151.1 GCA_023131555.1 Candidatus Bathyarchaeota archaeon
TCATCGATTCTATAGCGTTCTTCTTCTTCTGCGTCTCTTATGGCAAGGTCTGCAACAAGAAGGGACTCGATGGCTCCGAGAGAGGACGCGTGGCTAACCTCTTCTGCTCCGTATGTTACATCCCCCCTCTCTTTACCTAGCCTTTCCAGAACTTTCTCAACGGCTTCTGCTTCTCTGGCGATTCTGAGGTTTTTCAGAGCTTTGCTCAAGACGCCGGATCGTAGAGCTTCTTTGATTCCCGCTAATCCTGTGCTGTTTACGCTTCGGACATAGACTATGGATTCTGCGATCTCGGAGGCTTCGCTTCGGAGGAACTCGCTGAATTGCCCCTTCACGAAGCCTACTCCGATGATTACAATTAAGGCGTGATTCCGTTGCCAGACCTGCATGAGACCCATTGTTGCCTTCTTGAAAAAACGTTGAAGCGCTTTTTCTCTCTTATCTGCTTCTAGTTTACTTGGCAGTCTAGCTCTTCCATTTGCCTTGACATCTATGCCGTAATCGCTAAGTTCTGCGATGCAATATTCGTCGCCGTCGATGGAGACGACGATAATTGGAGGCGTCCTCTGCTTTGCAGCTCTACTGAGTCTCTCAACCTGGTGATTCAGCCATCTTTCCTTGATGATAGTCAAGGGCTTGTTCAAAGGCACATTGATCGTATGGTGCGATCCACGCCCAACGATCTTATTCATGGTTTGGTCTACTTCACCGTGGACTCGAAGTCTACTCAATGTACGATCCCAGACAACATACTGCACGCGAAGGGTTAGATTAACGGGCACTCGTTTCCCTTTCTGCGGTCTTGAGTACTGTGAATCAATTTTGACTTCTCGTGTAGTTCTCGCCTTCACTAGGTCGCCTTTATGGATGAGGTTGTAAATATGCCAGAGATCCTCTAGTGACGTAGGAACCAGTCTGACGAGCCCCTTCTTCAGGTTTTTCATCAATATTTTCATTGTTTTTCCCTCGCTGACTGTTGAATCACGCGCTAACGGTTGTTAGGAATTATGCTTGGATCTCTTCTTCAAGGTCACTAAGGGTCTGGGAACCTTGTATTTCGATAGGGCTGGCCATCCGGTTTTTGCGTACTTCAACCGTTCAGGGGTCTCCTTAAGCCACCGGAGCATATGAAAGAAACTTTTCCCTCTTTTCTCTTCCCTTTCTTTGATTGGGTTGTATCCGAGATTCCTTATTTCATCTAAGTACGCTGTCTCAGTGAGTCTCTGCGGTTCTCCTGTCACTCTGACCTTCTGTATTTCGCTGTCAGTTTCCTGTTTCAGAGCTTCTACAGTTTCATCGAAGATATAGCCTTGGCAGATCAGCACCGGTTCCTTACTCTCCAGCTTGAGTTCTTTCAGTAATTCGAAGACGACTTCTGACGCTTGTTTCAGATACTTCTTTCTGTGGAAGTTTGGACGTTGGAAAAATCGAACTGAAACTACTCCGTACTTGAATTCACTTGTTTCAGGACGGTAAGCGCCTATTACGACTCCGAAGAGTAAGTCTCCGCTGCCTGCGTCGTCAATGACTATTGTCATCTGCTAAGTTCTTCCTCTGTGCGCGTTCTTGGCACTTGTGTTTTATCCTTTTCGTCTCTGCACTCTCTTCTTTCGTGTGGCGTTTGGTGTCAAATATCGGAGAAGGTGATTAGATGGACATTCAAGGGCGGTTTGACGGTGTCTGAGACGCGTGCTGCGACGAGGTACTTAATATTGTTCTTGATGGCTGCATCCACCAGGCGTTGTGTGATTACTCCGTCAAAGACCACTGTGTCTATGTTCTCGATTTCTGGCAACTTCTCTGCAAGGTCGCTTACAGGTATTCTCTCCTTTCTCTCCAGATCCTTGTCAAGCAACACTGCTTCTAAGGATCCTTCAAGCTCCTTTGCAACTGCGACTATCTTCTTTGGAAGAAGCGTTTTACGTCTTACTCTTCTGGGTTTAGGTTGACCCATTGGAGTCTTCTGGCGGAGGGCCTTTGTGATCTCCTTGCAGCCTAGTTGTTCCACTTCCATTCTTGGAGGTGCCCTCGTGATATACTTCGTATTTGTTACCTGAATCAGTTCTTTCTGTATTAGGTCTCCTCCTCGGTCTCCGTCTAGGAAGGCAGTGACTTCCTTTTCTTTGCTCAGCTTTATTATTGACTCGGGAATTTTAGCTCCTTCGAGGGCAATCACATTCAGGATTCCGCATCTGAGAAGACTCAAGACGTCGGCTCTTCCCTCGACTACGATTATCTCTTTTGAGCCTTCGATATCCGGTCCCGCTGACAACTCTTCTGGTCCGTACTTCTCGATCTTTGCTGTCCGAAGCGTTTCTGAAACTTCACGGAAGATCTCATCTGTACTCGGCAGAGACTCAATATTCCATTGCTGAAGAATCACTTTCGCCCGATCAATGATGGTTTTACGTCTTGCGTCACGTATGTCTTCAACTTTCTCGAGTGTGACCTTCGAGTTGCAGGGACCCACCCTGTTTATGCTCTCTAGACTGGCTGCAAGTATAGCTGTAGAAACTCTGTCAAGACTCGTCGGTATTGTGATTGTTCCAGAAGTCTTGTCCTGCTTTGATTGAAGTTTTATTTCAATACGGCCGATTCTTCCCGATTTCTGTAGCTCACG
>JAGLZJ010000152.1 GCA_023131555.1 Candidatus Bathyarchaeota archaeon
CCAGCAACCGCGAAGGTCACAGTTAAGGCGAGGAGACTCAAGGTCACAGGAGTCAACCGTATACCCCAAGGCGTATAGTTGAGGAGAAGACCTACAATCGGCACCAGAGCCAAGCTCATCCCAATGCTGAGCGCTACACGCTCCAGGGAATCAATATCCTTCGCTCCATGTCTGCGTGGAAAGAGGGCTTTCATGAAACTGTATCCGGGAAACCACAGAACGAAAGCCGTGCCAGCCACATAACGTATGATGACCCACGGGTAAGCATCCTCTGAAACCACAGAAACAAGCACGGTAGTTGCTAGAGAGAAGGCAAGGGTTAACCAGAACCAGATTGATCCTCCCGAGGTGAGATAAGATGCTAGCTTCTTCGGATGAACTGCTGGGGGCGCTTCAAGAGTTAAAACTTCTGCGTTGTGAAGTTCCAAAATTAAGTTGAGCATTCTCTCCTTGGGCATCGACAGTTCTTTTGCAGCAAGCTCTGCAAGTTGATCAACGCTTTCTGGATTCTTCTCCTCGATCAACTGGATTATCCTTCGCTCTATCTCCTGAAGATCCAAACCATCGTTCACATCATTCAGCGTAGAGTAGCTCCTGATGATGCGTTACATGGACTCCATATATAAATTCCAGTAGAAGAATGTAGAAAAAAAGCATGCATTCAGGAGGGGGAATGCATACTGGTCGATGCATTTGCCAAAGTCTCTATGATCTTCTTCGTTTGAAAGCGTACAGCCCGAAGGCTCCGAGTGGTGCCAGAGTCAGCAGAAGGGTGCCTACTTCAGGTACAACGAAACCGGGGATTGTAGGGGGTACTCTCGTGTCGAAGAGGTCGCAGGCAGCGTCCATCTTGCCCATCACGTAGACGAGCATGCGTGGCGAGGTTGAGTTTATTGTAACTGTGAAGGCTGCTCTCGGTGAGTTGTGCAGGGGACCTTCGAGGATGCTTCCCATCGCAATAAAGACTGGATCTTCTGTTCCTATGTGGTCTTTCAACGAAGCAACCGTGTATCTTGCGCCGTTTGTCGCTCCAATCATGGGAACGTACTTGTCACCAGCTTCAACGAAATCGTCAATGAGGATTGTCAGTGAACCTCCGTCCCAAGTGACAACAACGTCGTCTGCAAGTCCAAGCTTGCATTCCTCGGTCATCACAAGGAGGATATGTGGATCGAATGTTGGATCACCCGCACCTTGAACCCAGACTTCAAAGTCAGCTGGGCTCCCGATCATCAGAGGCAGAGTTGGGTCAATGCGAACGGTGCCCGTAGGCGCGCTCACTGAGCTAATAGCGAAAACGAATAAGACCAAGCAGATCATAGTCAGTAATGTCTTTCTCATCTTTCTCCTTCCAGACAAATACATCTCAGATAAAGGGAGTTAAATAAACATATTCGGTAAATCCTTCTAGAAGTCTTCACGACATCTTCTATAACTAGTCTACAGTTGCCTGCACACATGTTAGGCTAGGTATGTGCTGACCACTCTCAACGCCGCTACAAAGAGAAATGCAATGGAGGTGCCAAATGCGACCCTCCGAAGTCTCTTCTTGAATACCTGCGCGTGGACTCGTCCATAGTGAGGAGAGAGAACCTCTGAGGTTGCTAGAAGTATCGCCGAGATTACAGCAAGCAACAACGCGAGTTCATCGATATTCAATGGAATAGGCATAGTCATCCATCTTCGATTATCTAGAGCATGCGGTATTCAGTTTCCACCGAATTCCGGCTCTCGTTTACTTGCTCTCTTTCTATCGTAATCGGGTTACCAGTGGTCTTAGCGAGAGCACAAGCAATCGCACTGCAAATTGGACAGCCTATCGAACCTGAAATGTGATGCAACTCACTTGCCTTGTTGCAGATCGCTGAATACACAGTGTTCTCAAGGGTCATTATGCAGCTGTAGTCTTTTGATTTGATTTCTGCATCTTGCGCGACTTCCAAGTCCTCGATCAGGACTTTAGGAATGTGGCGTTGAAGGTACTTGAAGTCCTGTCCTACAAAACTTGTCTTAAGCACCCTTTCGAAAAGCTCCGCCAAACCGGCCCCTGGTGGCTCGAATAGGAGACCTTTTGATGAGTCGAAGAAGTAGCTTTTAGCCTCTTTCAGGAATTCTTCAGGAGAAGGTAATTCCATTCCGCTTTGTCGTGGAACAAAGACCCTGCTGGACCTGAAGTCTTTGAGGTAATTCGGGGGCAGATAGATCCCTTTGCCTTTCAGTCCAAGCTCCGCTATCATCTGATCTAAAGCTACAAGCGGAGAGCCCAACGTGTTGTCCAACACGTCTTGCTTGACATACTTCTCACCCCGGATATACAGTAAGATGCCTCCCCAGAATGTGAGGCCTAAGCCAACAAAAGTTAGGAGAGTGAGGGAGTATTCTACTGACAGATAGATCGAAGCGAAACCTATCACGATGAAGGCAACGCTTAGGAGTGCACTCAGCCTTCGCGTACGGCGTCCTCTTGCGCCAACCACAGAAACATCGTTTGATGCGTCGCTGACCGCGAATAGGTATGCCAAAGCGAAGAGCCCTGTGATGGCTGTCACACTAATCAAAGCGAGAAGAAGCCTTACATAAGTCCAGTAAGGTATCGCCCAGTCAAGGTTGTACTGTA
>JAGLZJ010000153.1 GCA_023131555.1 Candidatus Bathyarchaeota archaeon
CTGTGCCTCCTGAGAGACAGGAAACGCCATGCCTAACTGACGAAGAGATTCAACGACTAGCTGAACTTGGAAACATAATAAGTAAACACTACGGTACACCCCAAGACATTGAATGGGTTTTTGACCATGATCTGTCGAGTCCTCGAGACATATTCATCGTCCAGACAAGACCCGAGACAGTGTGGACAACAAAGCAGAAAGAGGGGGAAAAGAGCCAAATGACACTACCAACCGAACGGATGGAAATAGTCACCTCAGGCTTAGCAGCTGGCAAACGAGATATTGGAATTGGAGTCGCTAAGGTCGTTCTGACCCCGGATGATGCTTCAAGAGAATTAAAAAGGGGAGACATACTCGTCACAAAAATGACAAACCCTGACTTCGTACCATTCATGAAACTTGCCAACGCAATTGTAACCGACAAAGGAGGAGTTACAGCCCATGCTGCAATTGTGAGTCGAGAACTCGGAATTCCCTGCATTGTAGGCACCACTAACGCAACAGAGACCATGATTCCAGGCCAGACGTACACAGTAGACGCCAGAAACGGAGTTGTATACAGAGGAGCGGTGGGAAAAGGCACACTCTCAAGCACCACGTCCACCGTTACACAAGGACCCATGACGGAGAGTCCACCGATTACTGCTACCAAGATCTTCATGAATCTAGGAATCCCGGATAAAATCGAAGAGTACGGCAACCTGCCATTCGACGGAATTGGGCTAATGAGAATAGAGTTCATCCTCGCCAGCCATATTGGCGAACATCCACTTCACCTCCTTGAGAAAGGACAAGGGAAGAGATTCGTGGAGGGATTGGCGGATGGCATCGCAAAAGTCGCCAGAGTAATTCAGCCGAGACCGATAGTAGTTAGGTTCAGCGACTTCAAGACAAACGAATACAGAAATCTCAAAGGCGGGGAGAAGCATGAGATTGAAGAAGCCAATCCAATGCTGGGTTGGCGAGGAGCAAGTCGCTATATAAGCCGATGGTATAAGGAAGCTTTTAGACTGGAATGCCGGGCTATCCGCAGATGCCGAGACGACTGGAAGCTGAGAAACGTGTGGGTCATGCTTCCTGTGATAAGAACTCTCTGGGAGGCAAAGAAATGCTTAGAAATAATGAAAGAAGAAGGGTTGGAGAGCACAGCAGATTTCCAAGTGTGGTTCATGGCTGAGACTCCAGCTATTGCCATAATGGCAGACGAGTTCTCACAGCTCTGCGACGGGTTCTCAATAGGCTCAAACGACATGACCCAAGGCATTCTAATGATAGATAGAGATTCTGAACGGCTCGGACAAATGGGCTACTTCGATGAGCGCGATCCTGCCATTAAGCGCATACTTGCTCACTTGATCAGAGCAGCTCATAAAAATGGAGTGACAGTCTCGATTTGCGGCGAAGGTCCATCCAATCTTCCAGACTTCACTGAATTCCTTGTAAGATGTGGGATAGACAGCATCTCAGTCAACAATGATGCACTGGTTACCACAAGAAGACTGGTTGCGAGTATCGAGCAGAAGATCCTGCTTGAACATTCCGCCATACACCAAGAGAGTTCATCAGACTTCAATCTGCCTGCCAACGAAAATCTTACAAAGAGGTAGGCAGTGCAAAAGAGCGCCATCTTCATATGTCATTCTCTGGATTCGATTTAGAAGAAAAGCGAATCGAAGCCGAGGTCTCGAAGAGGAAAGCCAAAATCGTCTTCATCCAGCTTCCTGAAGGACTCAAGAAACACGGTCCACAGCTGGCAGAGATTGTCGGAAGAACAGGAGCACTCCCCATCATCTCTGCAGACCCATGCTACGGAGCATGCGATCTAACAGTAGATGAAGCAAAGAGACTAACAGCTGACCTCATAATCCATTTTGGACACAGCGAGACTGTTAAGCAATCTGCCCTACCAATCATCTACATCGACGCCAAGGCAACACTCTCGACTGCAGAAGTCGTGAAAAAAGCAACCTCCCACATAAAGGGATGGCGGAAAGTAGGCTTAGCGACAACACTTCAACACGCTCACGCTCTTGAAGAGGCGAAGGTCACGCTCATCGAAGCAGGAAAAGAAGTAACTGTCTGCGACTTAGGGATTCTGAAGTATCCAGGACAGGTGACGGGATGTAATTTTGGCAATGTAAGAGCAATTACGGATCAAGTGGATGGCTTCCTATTCATTGGAGGAGGGAAATTCCACGCTTTAGGTGTAGCGCTGTC
This sequence comes from Candidatus Bathyarchaeota archaeon, assembly GCA_023131555.1. Taxonomy (GTDB): domain Archaea; phylum Thermoproteota; class Bathyarchaeia; order Bathyarchaeales; family SOJC01; genus JAGLZJ01. The sequence continues at coordinate 2,218 of JAGLZJ010000153.1, forward strand.
CACAGCACGCCCCACAATTGCAGCCAACCCTTACACAGGAGAAGTCTTCTCCCTAGAAGGCGAGGTTCAGAGAATCTGGAGAAAGCGGTTCGCAGAGATCTATGAATTTAGGAACGCTGAAAGGGTCGGCGTCATAGTCGGTTTGAAGATCGGACAGAAGAGACTTAATCAAGCGCTCCAGATGAAGAAACTGGTTGAAGACTCGGCAAGAAAAGCCACAGTTCTCGCCCTAAGGGAGATCACTGAAAACGCACTAAGGCAGTTTCCCACATTAGACGCGTTCATTAATACAGCATGCCCAAGACTGGCTCTAGACAACTCGTTTCACAAGCCAGTGTTAGCACCCCGTGAAGTGCTTGTAGCATTAGACAAA
>JAGLZJ010000154.1 GCA_023131555.1 Candidatus Bathyarchaeota archaeon
TTTCTGCATCGCATCGGTCGTACGTTGCCCCATTCCTCCTTTCCCAATGATGACGCGGACGTTGAAGTTCTCTATGAACTCGTCTTCAAAAATGTCCATTCTTGTGCTTGTAGTAGGGCCTGCTGCGACAACAGTCCACTGGTCTCCTTCTTTTTTTACTATGGGACCGCAGTGAAATACTGCTAAGCCCTGCAGATCAATAGGGATCTTAGTCTGCTCTCTGTGGAGTTGTAGGGCTCGCTTGTGTGCTTGATCCCTTGCGGTTACGATGGTGCCGGTGATGTACACGACGTCGTTGACATGTAGTTTTCGAATATCTGCTTCTGATATGGGGGTCTTCAATTTGTATGTAGCCATTCCCTTTACCTCAGTTCGTGAGTTAGAAACTCAACTTGACCTTCTTCGTGTATGCAGGCGGTTGATCTTCTTGCGGCCCAACAGTTGAAGGCGACGGCTGCGGGGTATGATGCTGGATGTCTTGCTGCATAGTCTATGTTTACACCTAGAACTGTGGTCTTTCCGCCTAGACCCATGGGGCCTATGCCAGTTAAGTTGGCGGCTTCCATGAGTTCTTCTTCAAGCTTTCTTAATTCAAGATCTGGATGCGGTTGATTTACGGGACGCAATAGGGCTCTCTTTGCTAGTTTTAAAGCGATGTCTGCTCCTCCGCCGAATCCGATGCCTAAGACGTTTGGAGGGCAGGGTTTTGCCCCTGATGTGACTACGGAGTCTATAACGAATTTTTTCAGACCGTTTAATCCCTGGCCTGGGACAAGCATGCCGAGTCTGCATACGTTTTCGGAGCCTCCGCCCTTTGGCAGTACTGTGATTTCAAGTGTGTTTCCAGGAGTTATCTCCCAATTAAGGTAGGGGATGTTTCGACCTGTATTGTCTCCCGTATTCTGTCTCTTCAAAGGGTCAACTGCATTCGGTCTAAGAGGAATTTCTGAGGTCGCCCTTCTTGTAGCTGCGACGAGAGCGGTTTCAATTCTGTCAAGGTTCTTCAGGTCTGCACCGGCTTTCAGGTAGAAGATTATTGTTCCCGTGTCTTGACACATAGGTTTACGGGTTTGCTCAGCAAGGGTGAAGTTGTCGATGATCGCCTTCAGTTGAGTCTTTCCTGCTGCGCTTGTTTCTTCCTCGTAGGCTTTGTGAATTGCCTCTTTGATGTCTTTCGGGAGCTCCGTAACTGCCATGCGAAGCAGTTCGACTGCTGTGTCTTCAACGGTTTTTTCAAAACTCAAAAGGTTTTCCCCGTTTTGACACGTTAACTTCTGATTCACGCTTATAGCTTTTTGTTCACTTTTGTGCGTTGCAGGATTCTAAGCAGCGCTGTCTTGAGTTCTGAAGCAGCTTCTTCAATTCTCTTATTAAGCCCTTCCCCGAAACCCGCGTTCTCGGGCTGCACTATCAGTAGGGCAATCTTAGTTCTTAGAGTCATATTCAGGTAGTCGCAGAAAACCCGAAGGGGAAGACTGTGAGTGGAAACAGCGGAGTTCGTCTTCAATATTGTATCATAGTGGATGAACTTGGCTGCGCCTGGTTCGCACCCCATCATCCCAGCATCAATAAGCAGGATGTGGGAAGGATTGAATTCAACTATTTCATCAATGTAGCTTTCTGGAACAGTCTCGCTTTCGATTAGCATCACGTGTTCAGGTACTTTCTCCCTCAAGTCTTTGACAACTCTGACTCCAACGAAGTCGTCTCGCCTCAGTTCATTTCCAATTCCTACGATAACAATGCGCTCTGCGCCTTTGAACCACTCAATCATCATGTTTTCCAGTTCTGGAATCTGCCTCAACTTGAGTGCCCATTCCGTGAATCAGCATCGCAAACTTTGGCTCGAAGCCGTTTCAGGGTTCCTGAGACAGCGATGACGCGAAGAGTGGCTTGAGCTTTGTTTATCACCGTAATGGCGGCGACTGCGGTTCTAACGATGTCTACTGCATTATGAGAACATCGGATTATGATGCGCCTCTTCATGTCGTCGTATTCGATGAAGGAGAGGGCTGTCTGACTAGCACCTAATTCTCCGAAGAGTTTGTGGATCATCTCCCAGATAGCATTCATCAGATCCCGGTCCTTAAGGGATTGAGGGGCTTTCGCCTCTATGGCCAGATATCGTCGCCTCATCTCCAAGCTCCCTTACCTTGCCGCACAATTCGTATTCCTCTCGCTACGTAGTCTGAACGGAGTTTCTTCCTGTTTCGTTCAACGAGAGTCCATGGGCTAACTGAAACCGCGGCTAAGCCCGATTCTTTTGACATCCCGAACAGTGAGGCTAAACATGCTAGATCTTGAGGTCCCCGCATCAAGTAGGAGTCGGAAGCACCACTACTTAGGATGATTGGAACACCGAACTTCTGTGCGATTTTTGTCTCTTTTCTCAGAGAGCTAAGGAGTCTTGCTCTATAGGAGCCTGACACACTCAGGATCATAGCTATTTCGACTTCCAGCGCTGAAGTGCTTTGCGAAGCAAGTTTGGCCTCAGCTTGATCGAAGAACCGAAAGCGGGTGTCAAGAGAGGGAAACGAGAGCAGATCCACGCGTTGATCTCT
>JAGLZJ010000155.1 GCA_023131555.1 Candidatus Bathyarchaeota archaeon
ATGCCCTATGTCGGGGGATACTTGATCGACCTAGTTGGTGTGCTAGCTACAATGAGATGGATGTACGTGAGTCTGGCTGTGGCAGGCATCGCCGCAGGTGTATTACGCTTTAGCTTGCTTACTGAAACGATTTCATTATCCAGAAGGGAAGAAAATGAACATGTCCATCTTTTGAAGCAACTCACAGGAGTTGTGAAACGGGCGTTCAAAGAACATGTCCAAACCTGGCGCTGGATGCCTCATTCAGCCCTCGCTTTGACCGCGTGCTACATCCTCTGGGCTTTCGAATTCGGACTGGTTGAACCCTACTGGATAGTCTACGCAGAGAAGACTATCGGCTTAACCTCTGCAGAGTGGGGGATCGTTACAGGAGTAGGAAGCGCAATAAGTATCGCCTCAAAAGCGCTCCTCGTCGGTAGATTACTCGACAGATTCGGACGCAGGAAGATTCTTCTGACCGTGACAGGGCTGGATGCGTTCACCTATTTGCTCTTCATCCGGTGCGGGTTGTTCATGCAGGTATTAGCTCTAATGGCTGTCGGTTCCTTCATCTGGTCCTTCTACGAACCAACAAACTCCTCACTTGAGGCAGATCTTATTCCCGAAGAGAGAAGGGGAAGAACATTCGCCGTTTTCGGTGTTGCTTGGTCAGCCTTCACTGTTCCAGCAAGCCTACTCGGAGGATTCATCTACGAGCATGTGAGTCCGGAATTATCTTTCAGCCTTGCTTCAGCAGTCGTAATCTCATGTTTTATCATAACGGCGCTGTTCATCAAGATAGACAGCGAGGACGGAAACAGCGTCAGCTAAGTGTACTATGAGCAGAAATGGGAAATAGAAGAGCCTCACAGATAGAAGTGGATTAAACAATGACATGTTACTTTCGACACCTCAAAGAAGCCTTCGATGAAGTTGGAATAGAGGTTGCCAAAGATAACAAACGAGACATTGACAGGATAATCCACGAGATCGTGGGAGCCAGCTACAAGAATTGTTCAGCCACATGGAAGAAAGTTAAGAAGAGGCTAGTTGACGACAGAGATGGCTTCGTCGCAGAACTGAAACAAGCTATACACTGAAGTCAAACGCGTTGTCATTTCAGGAACTTTCCGTCTTCATAGAAGACGTCTCCGTCAGCTGAAATCCTGCTGCCCTCTTTCATGTCTTTCAAGATGTCCCAGTGAATCGCCGATTTGTTCTTTCCTCCTACTTCAGGATAAGAACTTCCGAGCGCAAGATGTATTGTCCCACCTATCTTCTCATCGAAGAGTATGCTCTTGGTGAAATTCGTGATGCCATAGTTGGTGCCAATGGCGACTTCCCCTATTCGATCAGCCCCGTCGATTTCTAGGATTTGCTGCAGAAGATCGTTGCCTTTCTTCGCAGAGGCTTCTACTACCCGTCCCTCTTTGAACGTGATGGTTATGTCCTCGACTTCTCTTCCTGAATAGATACCGGGATACGTGAATCGGATTCTTCCATTTGCAGAGTTTTCGATTGGGGCTGTGAAGACCTCTCCGTCTGGAAGGTTGTATTTTCCGCTGCAGTTCTCCCACTTTCTGCCCTCAACATTCATGGTCAGATCAGTGTCAGCTCCAACGATGTGGAGGGTTTTTGCTTCATTCAGATACTGGCACAGTCTAGTCTGCTCCCGATCGACCTTTTTCCATTCTTCAATGGGGTTGTCTCGGTCGACCAGGCAGCTGCTGTACACGAAGTCTTCGTATTCAGATATTGACATTGAAGCTTCTTGAGCTTGTGCACTTGTTGGATATGGCAGACCTACCCATCTGAGCTTCCCAGCGGCTGCTCTGGCGTTGAAGATCTCCGTGAGTTCTCGTCTTGCAGCATGATGTATCCTTATCTTCGCAGGATCAACATTCGTTAAGCCCTTTGGATTATGTGGACACCACACACTGATTGAAACATCAATGCGCTCCACGAGAAATTTGTAGAAAGGAGAAACGTAGTTTAGTTGATGTTCCTTCGCGTGATCGAAGAATGTGAAATCAAGATCAAGAGACGGAATAACTGATGGATATGCCCCATTCAGTAGACACTCCCTGTAGATTTCCTTCAACAATTGAAAGGAGAGCTCACTGCCTCGGATGAGCACTTGATCTTTAGGTTTCACCGAGACGCTGTAATTGACACAGAGCTTGGCGAGTTTCTCTATTCGAGAGTCAACCATAAAACCCACTTTCCGCGGAGACCTTCGCTATGTGTGAAGCCTGCTTTATGGGTTATGGACGAAAGCTGTCAAAATGCGGAGACATTGTCAATAAATTTGGTGACTGGACATCTACCGCAGTATATTTTAGTAAGAAATTACTGTTGGAACCGAAGAAAGGGATAGTTATGTCCGAAGACAAGATGGCATGGGATCTGTCACAACTCGTGAAGAATTCTGATCCTGTTGCGATTCAGAATGAACTGGAAAAAATGGTGGAGAAAGCAGAAGAGATTCGGAGGAAGTATCGTGGCAAGATATGTTCTCTTAACGCTAAAGGGCTCCAGGAGTTCTTAGAGTCAAGAGATG
>JAGLZJ010000156.1 GCA_023131555.1 Candidatus Bathyarchaeota archaeon
ATAATGATCGCCCACGACCTTTCAATGATTGCAGAAGTCTGCCAGAAAATCGCAATAATGTACGCAGGATACTTGGTTGAAAACGGGGACATCGTGAAGATCTTCAAGGATCCCCTACACCCATACACGAAGGACCTAATCGAATCCTTCCCAAGTATAAAAGCTGAGAAACAGGAGATGGTTTCGATTCCAGGCTTTCCGCCAGACCTCTTGGATCCGCCTCCGGGATGCAGGTTCCACCCTCGCTGCAAGTACGCAATGGACGTGTGTAGAAAGGAAATTCCTCTCCTCCTTGAAGCCTCAGCAAACCATCGTGTAGCATGCCACCTAGTGGAGCGCAAATAGGAGACGAAATGAAGAATGACGGAGCTTGTTGTGAAAGCTGAAAACTTGAAAAAATGGTTCCCCATCAAGATGGGGTTCTTCAGAAGCCTCATAGGAAAGGAAGAACTCAATGTACGAGCTGTTGACGGCATCTCCTTTGACATTAGGAAAGGCGAGATCTTCGGGTTAGCCGGAGAAAGCGGAAGCGGGAAAACTACGACCGGGCGACTGGTTCTGCGGCTCATTGAACCGACTGGTGGCACAGTCCAATTCCAAGGCACAGACATAACTAAACTCGATGATTCGGAGATGAAGCCCTTACGACGCCACATGCAAATTGTTTTCCAAGACCCCTACGAATCACTCAATCCTCGGATGACCGTAGGCGACATAGTCGCTGAGCCCTTGAGGCTCCTGGAAAAATCTCTGTCAGCAAAAGAAGTTGAAGACCACGTTAGCCAAATACTTGAAAACGTAGAACTCACTCCCCCAGGCGAATTCATTCTAAGATACCCTCATGAATTGAGTGGAGGTCAGAGGCAGCGTGTAGCTGTAGCCAGAGCCTTCGTCATAGACCCTGAGTTCGTCGTTGCAGACGAACCGGTCTCAATGCTCGACGTCTCCATTAGAGCTGAGATTCTCCGCCTCATGCTGAACTTGGTGCAGAAACGCGGAGCTTCCTTCCTATACATTACCCATGACTTAGCCCTCTCCAGACACATGTGTGACCGCCTGGCCATAATGTACCTGGGGAAAATCATGGAGATGAGCGAAACTGAGAAAGTCGTCTTTGAACCCCTACATCCTTACACGAAAGCCTTGATTGAAGCAGTCCCCGTTCCAGACCCCACGGCCAAACGAGTAGATACCGTCATCAAAGGCGAAATCCCTAGCCCCGTGAACCCGCCCTCCGGATGCAGATTCCACACAAGGTGCCCTGCATACATCGGCGACATCTGCCGCACAGAAGAACCCCCCCTCATAGATGTTGGAAAAGAACACTTCGTCGCATGCCACCTGTACTCAAAGAAGAAGAAGTAGCGGCTGAAACGCGCTTTTTCCTCGAAAGGCTTGGATCATCGCACGCGCGCAGTTTTTGAGCGTTTAGGCTTCGGCTTTCTTGTTGCCCAGACGGAGATAACTGCTCCCACGGCAGCAATAACCACTCCAACGGGTAGGTAGTTGCGCATCGGGTACTCCCTGTTTATGATAACTACATCCATCTCCAGGTAGGGTAAGATCCCGTCGGGAGGATAGATGTATCTCGCCATCTGTGCCCGCGCGGCCACGGTTCCGCCGATGGGGTATAGATGAACCTTGTACACGCCATCGTATTGAGCGACTCCTCCGATGCTGACGGGGCCGTCACCGAAGTTTCCCACGGGGTCGTCGATGATTAATCCGGTTCCGCGTCGTTCAACTGTGACGTTGAGTTCCGGCATCTCTTCCCGCCTAAAATCAGCTCTGAAAGTGGAGTTGTCTCCCTGCGGGTCTGTGATGTTCACCCTGTAGATGACGTCAACTTCTCCCCCATTCGGAATAGGTGAATCCATGCCCGGACCCGTGAACGCGACGAAGAGCCTGTCGTTCACGACGAAGGAAGCTGAAGTGTTCCAATCCTCGACAGAAAGCCTTTCTTCCCTTACAACCGGGGCATACTCCTCAGTGTCCGTAAACTGAAAAGACGCTGAGGAAACAATTACGCCTGCAAGAAGAAGTATGATTCCGAGAGCTAACGGCTCGGTTTTCACAGCATCACCAATCGGGAAAACTTCACTTTCTCCTCATATTAAGTCTTTTCCAGCCGTTTTCCTCGTCCGCAGTCTCCTTACGTCTCGGCAGTATCCTACAGGAGGTGGAAAACCGTCGTTAAAGGGCTTAAAATGAATAGAGGATTCTTCCAGAAACCTTTAATTAGACAATGCATAGTTGTAATAATTGCTATAGAGAAAGGAGAAAAAAGAATGAAACTGAAGACTGAAAAAGCTGTCAGTATACTGCTAACCGCAACACTCTTACTCGGAATGCTTTTCATTGCAATCCCATACGCTAAAGCTCTAGGTGAGCCAACTGCCACCGTACGATTTATTCCAAGTCCCGTCACCGTGACAGGCAATGGTCAAACCTTCACCGTTGCGTGCGTCGTTGAAGACGCGTACAACCTGTCCGGTGTCGACATTCATATCGCATGGGACACGACCTACCTGTCTT
>JAGLZJ010000157.1 GCA_023131555.1 Candidatus Bathyarchaeota archaeon
TTGTTCCTCTGCAAGGCTTTCTCATCACAATTCTGTATTGCTTCGCATGGATCGCAATGCCAGCAGACAATAGGGAAGTCTACTCCAAGACGGTCATCTTTCCTAACAGCTATCCTGGATGTCGAAGACGCGAACGTGCCTTCTTTCTTCATAGAGCACACCATTTCGCAAAGCCTGCAGCCAGAGCACCGGCTAATATCAGATATTATTCTCTTCATAGACAACTGTTTCCTGGCGTAAGCTCGCACCAGCACATAGATATTTACATAAAGGCAGAAACCTTTAATCTTGCTATCTATCTCCGTTTTGCTGTGGAGAGTTCTATGAGGACACTGATTGTGAAGGTGAAAGCCATTGAGGGCTACTGTGATACACATAAGGTTGGGGACTGTTTCCGTCTTGATGGAGGAAAGCTAAGCCTTCCAGAGGGAAACCGGCATATTTGCATCTACGCTCTCTCAAGCCTGCTACCTCTACTGCCAGCCAAGCAGCGGAAGGTAGATGAGCCAGGCGACTGGCTTCCGGAAGTCTCTGAGATAGAGTGCCCAGATCCTGAAGGACGCGTGATCTGGGAAATCAGCTATGAATGATGATCTTGCGCGAGCGTCTTTCGGTACAGCTGTAGAACTGGTCTCAGGTACCTGGCTGTGTGTGAGTTCTCCACTTGAGATAGGTCCTCTGGTGTACCGTAGGCGACGACTTCGCCTCCACTGACGCCACCTTCAGGTCCCAAGTCGATGACCCAAGTCACCATTTTGATGACTTCTAGGTTGTGCTCGACGACCAAGACTGTGTTTCCAGAGTCAACGAGGCGATCTAAAGCTGTTATCAGAACGTCGATGTCGCAAGCAGCCAGCGTCTTGTTGTGGGAGATGACGAGGGTCGGGCGGTTGTAGGCTTCAATCACGTTTGCCATAGTAAACGTCTTTCCAGACCCTGTGACTCCGAGCAGAGTCTGGTACTGGAATCCTTCCTTAAGCCCTTCAACAAGCTTCCGAATTGCTTGCGGTTGATCCCCCGTAGGCTTGAAAGGAGCAGCAAGCTTGAATTCTGCTATCGACATCACCTCCCAGCATCCTAAGTACGTAGCCCAGATAACCAGCAGCGTGTGCTAAAACTTTTCTCACACGAAGTTGCCAATTCTGCGAATCTATTGGTCGGAACTTCACATGTGGGTCTCGGAGTGGATATATGCAGGAATCGCGTAGTTCTGACGTTCAAGGACGGTTTCACTCGTTGAGGGGTCTTCTGACAAAGATTAGGTCCGAGTTTTCCTTTATGCGAGGAAACTTGCTGACTCTTATTGTCAGCTGGCTCTTCGTTTTCTTCACTTTTTCGATGACATCATCTTTCGAATCTCCCTTCTTCACAGATCTAGGAGCTCCACCAGAAGTCATCGGATTGATGGGGTCCGTCGGAGCCTTGGTTTTAGGGTTGGTTCGGATACCTGGTGCAGTCATTGCTGATAGACATGGAAGAAGGCAGATCATTGTGATGATGACTTTCGTCATCGCCTTCTCCTTCCTATTCCACATGTTTGCTCCGGACTGGCGGTTTGTGCTGATTGGGCTGGTCATCTCGAATCTCAGCTTAATCTACCAGCCCGCTCTTGACGCTATACTGGCTGATTCGGTTCCACCAGAGAAACGCGGAATGGGGTATGCAGCCGTCAACGTGATCCCTAGAATACCGACGATTTTTGCACCTGCAGTCGCAGGCTACCTAGTTGATAGCTATGGTGTTGTCCCTGGTATGCGGCTGGTCTACACTGTGGTTTTCTTCTGCATGTTGGCTGCCGCACTCATCCGCTTGTTCTACCTTCGAGAGACGCTCGAAAATCCTCAGCCGATTGAGTTGGGCGCTGTGAAAGAGGCTTTCCAAGGCTCTCTGACTGCGATCAGGGAAGCTTGGAGAGATATGCCGCGAAACCTGCGATTTGTGACGATAGCGTTTCTTGTGAGCGCTTTTGAAGAGCCCATGTTTCGCATGTTCACTTCACTCTATGTATTGAATGTAGTAGGGGTCACTGCATTAGAGTGGGGTTTCGTGAACACAGTCTGGATAGCTACAGCTCTCATCCTCGGTTTTCCATTTGGAAAAGTTGTTGATAAGATCGGTCGCAAGAGATCAATCCTTCTGTCCTACGCTCTCTTCATGCCTTCAACCCTCCTCTTCATACTATCGAATGGTTTCTCAATGCTGCTGATAGTCTACATCCTGTTCGGAGTTGGAGATTGCTTGATCATGCCTGCTTATAACGCACTGCTAGCCGACTTGATCCCAAGAAAGAAGAGAGGGAGAATAATGGGAACGATAGTGACGCTGAACATACTGGCCACTGTGCCTGCGTCCGCGTTTGGCGGAGTTCTCTATGCGTCATCACCCGCTTATCCATTCATACTCAGTATGATCCTGGGGGCTTTAGTCGGCCTAGTTATACTCTTCGCTGTAAAAGAGCCGAAGATCAAGGAAGAATGACGGAGTTAGGATTACGGAGTATCCCGCACAACCCTTAAATCTGCTTTTCAGCA
>JAGLZJ010000158.1 GCA_023131555.1 Candidatus Bathyarchaeota archaeon
CAACTCAAACGTTTTACGCGCGCGCACATGGTTTTTTACAGAAAGAACACTGAAGGAAAATGGCAATAAGTTTCCATTCTTCTCTATTGTAGTGGTAGACGTAGCTAGTAAGTGAATGAATAGTCAAGTTTTCGGTGTTTGTTTTAGATTCTTTCCAGAACGTGCGCGCGTCGCATGAGTTCGATAATATCACCAAAGGAAAAATAGGACAGCGTGCATTCTTCTAAGAAAAGGAGGGGGAACTGATCAGAATTGACCCGTTCTTAGTAGAGCAGTTCATGAACGCTTACGAACATAAGATACAGCTTAATCTCGCCGAGACCTGCGTGGATCCTTTCACTCTGAGAGAATTCTTTGCACTGGTGGAAGAAGAAGACTTCTTTAAGAAACTCAAAGAGAAAAAGCTAACTTACGGCTTCATTGAGGGATCTCCCAATCTCCGGAAAGGTATAGCCAACTTATACAATAATGCGAAAACCCAGAACGTTCTCGTTACTAGAGGGGCAATCGACGCCAATTTCTTGGTCTTCTACAGTATCGTAGAGCCCGGGGACACAGTAATATCGATTTTTCCATCCTACCAACAGTTGTATAGCGTACCCAAGTCGTTTGGTGCAAAAGTAAAACTCCTAAAGCTCCGCGAAGAAGACCAATGGCTACCAGATGTCGAAGAACTGACAAGACTGGTTGACGATAAAACAAAGCTCATCGTCCTTAACAATCCACACAATCCAACGGGAAGCCTCATCGAAACCAGTCTCCTAAGGAAGATCTGCAAAATTACTGAAGACGCGGGTGCCTTCTTACTCTGCGACGAATCCTATAGAGGCCTCTACGTCAAACCAAAGGATTCCGTTCCATCTGCATTAGATCTCAGCAAGAAAGCCGTGGTAACAGGCTCACTTTCAAAAGCGTTCTCACTCACAGGACTCCGTCTAGGATGGATTGCGGCGAATGAGGAAATTGTGGATGACTGCATGCTTCACCGAGATTACACTACAATCAGTGGCAACATGATAACAGATGCCATCGCATCCCTTGCCCTCAAACATGTAGCCCGAATCTATAGACGTAACTTGAAAATTATCCGAACTAATCATCGGATTCTTTCGCAATGGATTGACGGTGAACCACTCATTGAATGGGTCCCTCCGAGGGCAGGAAGCACAGCCTTCCTCCGCTACAACCTCCACACGCCTTCAGTGGATCTTAGTCGGCGGTTAATCAAAGAGCAAGGAGTATTCGTTGTTCCAGGCTCCTGCTTCGAAATGGAGAAGTTCCTGAGAATTGGCTACGGATGCAAAACTAGGACCATGAAAAACGGGCTCTCACGGTTCAAAAATTTTCTGCATCACAGCACTACAGCACATTAGAAAGATGTTTAGACGTTCTTAGGCATCATTTTCTCGGGTGCATTCGAAAGCTGAAGCTTTGCAGAGGGTATCTTCGTGCTATTTGTGCGTATGACTTGTTTTTTTGCACGTGGGCGCCTTGGTGTACGCTTCACGGTCTTCAGACTTTGGACAGATTTTCTCAGACTCTTAACTTCAAGCTTCAATGCTTCCACATTCTGGTTCATAGTTTCCAGTCTTAAGATACTGCTTCGTATGTTAAACACCACATCTGTCAGCTTTGATAGGGATCCGCTGTTGTCTGAAAGGGTCTCACTCATCATTTCCAGAACACTTGTTTTAGCCTCCAACAGCTCCACGTCTGACTCGTTTTCTCTTTTCCCATCCTCTAGAACCTTGCCAAGGAAATTTTCAATCGGGTTCTGAAGAGCCACTGAAGCTGTTCCGCCCCAAAGCAAGAAAGTTGATGAAATGGATAAAATCATATAGAGAATGGAGCCAATGCTATTTGCCAAGATCTCTGGATAATTACTTAGAAAGAAAGATTGCTCCTGCATGCCAGCGAGCCAGAAGAAGGCATCCAGAGAATGGAGTCCTGCTAGAAAGGTTAAGGATCCTAGAATCCAGACGCTTAATCCTTTTCTTGCCACAGCTCCAAACCTTCTGAGATTTCTGCTCTGCGCGTGCGCTTATATACTATCTATACAGACAATCGCTTCTTGTTCCATCTGCTCGGATGCATACTCTACTAATTTCTTGAAATCCTCTTCGTCCAGCACGTTTTTAGCTCGAGACAGGATCTCTAAGCAGACCTCTTTGAACACCAAGTCAGAACAGCCAGTCTTTGCATCATCGACAAGTTCCTCGCACGCTTGCAGTAAAACGCTCTTCAACAGTAGACCTCCACAATTGGTGGAGGAAAATGTACTTTAACATTTTACGATTCAGAGGTCTATATTCGGAATAAGCGCCTATTTCTTCATGGTGTGGTTTATGGACTGCCAGAAGCTGACTTTCTGTGATGGGGAACCATGCATAGAAACTTTAGAGTTTTGTTGCTTTCGTTGCTGAAGTGATGTATCGCGTTTGGGGGAATGAAAATAGCATATCTGGGACCCACAGTCTTTTTTTCCTCTCCACAGACTACTAGGCATTCACCCTCGAGTACGAAG
>JAGLZJ010000159.1 GCA_023131555.1 Candidatus Bathyarchaeota archaeon
GCTAAAACTGCGCCATTTTTAAGAGCTCGAGCGTGAAAATGACTCATTAGCTGATCAGGTTCAACTATACCAGTTGAAGGCGAATAGAGTGCTCTATCCACCTCAACATTCTGTTCTAACCTTTTAACATCCTTTCTCCCTAAAATCTCCAACCCTTCTACGCCATTTTCCTCCCCTGTCTTCATCAGTCTTTCCAGTTCACCTACTTCTTCCTCTCCAACAGCCACCGTCAATTTTCCCAATTTTCTATAAAGAATCTTGTAATGCTCGCATATCTCATAAATCATAGAATTGCCTTTCACACACAGCTGCGCCTTGAGAGATTTTGGTGGGTAATGGATGCCAGAGTGAACTACCCCACTGTTATGAGTACTGGTTTCTTGACCATACCTGGCATTTTTTTCGAGAACATAAACGCCTTCATTTCCTTCCGAGATTCTTGCAGCAATGGCTAAACCTACAACACCCGCTCCTACTATGACTATGTTTGCTTCTTCCATCAGTAAACCACAAATGTGTGCAAACAGTTTTAGAGTACATTACTCGATTGCCTGAATTGCCATCAAGTATGTTTTGTAGACTGCTTCTGCAGACACTGCAACACCTTTCTTCTCCGTATCAGAGAGAAAACCGTATGAAGAAGACCTGACGAACCGTCCGACCTGAATGGGAACACTGACAAAAACTGGTTCAGGTATTCCGTTAAACTTGGTGGGTGTGGCAATAGACAATGTCTCCTTTGTATCTCTCACAATTCCCCTCACTATGTCTCTAAATGAAGCTGCAGGTCCATATTCTGTCCCGCCGATGTTGTCTACTATTACCTTTGATACAGACTTCACATAATGCTCAATTGCATCCTTCTGTAGTATCTTCCCTGATAATCCAGTATAATCATCAATCGGAACATCGTTGATTTTCACTGTAGACCAAAGAGCGATTGCAGATTCACCATGTTCCCCGCCAACCCATCCTTGAACTTTGGAAACTGGAACCTCCAACATTCCAGCCAATCTGGATCGAAACCTCAGAGATTCAAGGTTTGTTCCAGTGCTTATCACAAATTCAGCCTTTGAATATCTCTTACAGATCATTGCCATAGCATCGACAGGATTAGAAATTACAACGTATTTCGCGCCTGGATTTCTCGGAGACGTGACTTCAGAGATGAGTTTCACTATCTCAGCGTTTCGAGCTGCCAAGTCTCGTCTACTCATTTTCACTTCAGGCGCCCTGGGTTCTCCAGCGGATATCAAAATTATGTCTGCTCCTGAAACTTCTTCGTCTCTTTCGCAAGAGCCTATCTCGACGTCCAGCTTCACGCTTGCTGTTACATGCCGTAGCTCTTCAGCGAAGGCGGCTGCAAGACCTGGTTTAGTGTCGCATACTGTCAGAGTGTCCGCGAGTTCTGCACACATGATTGTGTAGGCTGTAGGACGTCCAACGCGACCCGTTCCAATTTGGGCTACATGCAAACTGCATAGCACCTCGTTCCAAAGTTGTTGTCTATAGAACTAGTTATTGTTTTTTATTTTATCGTGTGTACATCTCATTTTTGCGCGCATCAGGCATGGTAAACACACAATGAGTCTGGCTAACCATTAGACTATCAAATTCCCACGTGGGAATTGCGTTGGAGGTTGTTCTAATAATCAAACATGCTATGCCATCTGAAACCCTTTATAGTTCTTGTTCTGGAACACAGCCCATTTTACCGATTTACACGTGTAAATTGCGCCCAACCCTTCCAGCCTCACACAATAGGTGACATTACTTGAGAAATGACAAATTTCCTGCGGACTGTTGGAGAATTAGCACGCACAAGAACTTAGAATTGTTTTCCACAACTGATCGTTATTTCAGCATGCATGCATCGGTAGCAACTTAATAATATTAAGGTTTTACGATTTCACCAGTGTGAAGTTATCCAGATCACTGCAATGATGCCGCCATCTATGAGGCAGGACACTACGAGTATCGCGATGTTCTGCCAGAAGTCAAAGTTACCGGCGAAAAACGCGAGATAGATTATGACAAACACCAGCCAGCCGATACCCGCTACTACTGTAGCTGCCAGTCTTGAGGAAATAGAACTCATCGACTCTAATCAAAGATGTACTGGATAAAAGACTTACCGATACAGCGGATACAGCATCAAAGCTAAAATAGATTTACACCAACTGTACGATCCATGAATCAACAGAAACCAATGACGGCTGAGGAAGACACCTACGGACAGGAGATAATGGCCTTCCATAACGGTCGTGAGGCTTGCGAGATTGTCGAGAGAGATGACGGATACATCGCGTGCGCTATGGAAGTTGGCGCATACTTCTTCCGCTACGAAGACTGGACCTCAATTGAACAGAAAGCAATCAAGTATGTGAAAGGGAAGGTCTTAGATGTCGGCTGCGGAGCGGGTAGGCACGCCCTCTACTTGCAGAAGAAGGGTTTCGATGTACGCGGAATCGATGTTTCTCCTTTGGCAATAGAAGTCTGTAAACAGAGAGGCCTAAAGAAA
>JAGLZJ010000016.1 GCA_023131555.1 Candidatus Bathyarchaeota archaeon
CCTGTGATCTTATCTCCATAAATGCTACATATCTGCCGTAGCTTCTCAGCGACTCGACTCTTTACGACAACTTCAACAAGGTTGCCTGATGGCGATTTCAAGAAGATATGGAAAGAACTGCCATTCTGGGCTTTCTGTTTTTTCAACGAATGCTTCTCAGTGCGTATTATGCCAAAGTTACTTTCCTCCAGAGTCAATAGAACTGCCTCATGAGAATCTGAATATGCAAAGATGTCCATATCGCTACTGTAACGGGCAGTGCCTCTCCACACGCTTCCAACCAAAATAGGATTGAATGATTCAAGAAGATGCATAGCCTCAAGAGCTTCGCATCTCATCAGCTTAAGTCTCTGTTGTCTTGCTTTTCCTTCGCGTTCTTCAGCGATCCTGTCGATTTCAGCTTCTACTTCAGCGTTTGTAGGGAGAAAGTTCAGGCCCAGAGTCTTTGCAGCACGAAGCTTTGCTTGCTTATGTTCTTTCTCTTGCCCGGAATACAACAACTCCGCTGCTTCTCTCGCCAATTGTTTTCTCTGGCTTTGCCTTCTCTTCACAGTTCCTCCCGCTAACATGAAAAGGAATGTCATGCACCTACGGGGGTTTCTGGGGCGAGTTGTGTGAGCTTTGATTTCCTAATGCCTACGTGGCGTAGAGGAGCGATTTTTTTGGCCTTGTTGTATATATCTGATGCGATCTTCCCCAACACTACTTCCTGAGCGAATTGATCAAACGTGAGAGTAGCGGCTTTGTCTCTCACTATTCGCCTCATCAAACTGCGTACAGCGATCTCTTGAGAGGTCTTGACGCGACTTAGAGTGAATGCGCAGACTGCAACGCGGAGTTGACTGCCTTCTTTCGTTGTCACATCCAGAACATCATCAATGCGAGTTGTTCTCCGACGAACCAAGCTGCGAAGATAGTCTCGACTGTATTCGTGTCCCTTGAAAACGGTGCTTGCATTCTTGCCATCTATCTCGGTTATCTGGAAGAACATCTTCAGATACTGGTGTGCGAAGTCATTTGTGATGTCATACAATGTTGCGTCAATAACTCGACCAGTTAGTTTTTCTGGGTCGTCGGAGGGAACCGAGCCCAGCTCAACATTGCCAAAGTAGTTCGGCGTCGTGACTACGTACCATTCTTTTCTCCGCCATTTGTCACGCACGCGTCTTTTTCGCTTTGACATGTTCAGTCCTCGTTGCGTCTGGAAGAATCAGACGCGCCAATATTAAAAGATTTAGTGCGCGCGCGCATGTTTCTATCATTCTGAATGTGGTTCCAGTCTTCTTAGGCCAGCCATGTAGTGGTCTAATGCTTTCGGTAAGGCAACTGTTCCATCCTTCTTTTGATGTTGTTCGAGCAGCGCGACCATTGTTCTACTGGTGGCAAGAGCAGTGTTGTTCAGTGTATGAACGAATCCTGTTGGTGATTGCCCCTCCTTTTCTCTGAAGCGTATGTTCAGACGGCGAGATTGGTAATCTGTGCAATTGGAGTTTGAGCCGACTTCCCTGTACATGCCGTCTGCCATCCAAATGTTGATGTCGTATCTTTTGGATGCAACGGTTCCAATGTCTCCAGTGCAAACGTTCACGACCTTGTAGTGAAGACCGAGGTCTTCGTACAATGCCTCAGAATTCGCTTGAAGCTCTTCATGAATTTTCCAAGAATCTTCAGGATGGCAAAATACAAATTGTTCGACTTTGTTGAACTGGTGCATCCTGAATAATCCTTTTGTGTATTTGCCGTGAGTGCCTACTTCTTTCCTGAAGCATGGGCTTACGCCGACGAGTTTCACGGGAAGATCCTCCTTCAAGAAGACTTCATTCATGAACATCGCTGCTAGGGGGTGTTCGGATGTAGCGATCATATACAGATCCTCGCCTTCAACTTTGTACATGACGCGTTCAAAGTCAGCTAAGTCAGTCACGCCACTGTATGGTTTCTGTCGCATCATATATGGTGGTTCAACAAGTCGAAATCCTTTTGAGACCATGAAGTCTAGGGCGAACCTCTGCAGTGCTAAATCAAGGAAGACTAGCTGACCACTGAGGTAGAGAAACCCGTGACCAGAGACTTTGGCGCCTCTCTCCTCATCAATCATTCCTAGGTCTCGTCCGATCTCAAGGTGGTTCTTCGGTTTAAAGTCGAATATGGGGGGGTTACCCCATCCTTTGACTTCTACATTATTTGTGTCATCTTTTCCCGTGGGAACTGACTCATGCAAAATGTTCGGTAACTTCATGAGAATTCCTTCAACGTTCTGCTTGTGTATTTGCGCACCCTCTTCCAAAAATGTGATTCTGCGGGCAAGCTGTCTTCCTTTCTCGATCGGTTTCTGGTAGGCTTTCCCCGCTTTCTTGAGGTCCGCAATTTTGCCCGTGAGTTTGCGTCTTTCATGACGAAGGGCGTTCGCTTCAGTCAACAACTGGCGCCACTTTTCATCATGTCTCCTCAAGTCATCTAACATCTGAAGGTTCTCAGCATTGCCCCGCCTTTTCAAGTTCTGCTTGACACTTTCCGGGTTCTTTCGAATCAGCTTGATGTCCAACACTTTCGTGAACACTGCCTACATGAGCCATCAGGCTCAAAGAATAGCAGTAATCTAAACCCCTTTAAGCTTACGCAAAACAATGAATTCTTGTGATGTAGGTTTACTGGTCCTGTAATGCTTCAAAGGCGCCTTCTGCTGCGGATATGCATGCGAGGAGATCGTCTAGAGTTGACGCGAGTGTTTCGATTGACATCTTGCAGGAGATTGAACCCAATAGATGGGAGCCTTTCGTAAGTGAGGTTATGTTCAAGCCTTCAGGGGCTTGAAGGTTATCTGGTTCTATTGCTTGTGCGACGGATTTGGCTTCCTTGGCGTTGGCGTATAGAAAGCGGAATTCAGCCCTTAGCACTGATCGCCTTCACCTTCTTGTAGATTATTTCATCAACTAACTCAACGAAGTCATCCACTGACTCAATCGGTATTTGGGCTCCTGCGGCAATATCATGTCCTCCCCCCTCCCCGCCGAACTTTTCAGCCGCTAACCCCATTATCTTACCAAGGTTGAGTCCCTTCTGAGTCATTGTTGCTAGGGTCCTTGCAGAGACTTTCACGGACGCTTCCCCGGATAGGGTGGCATAGGCTATAATGGGCTTGTTCAAGTTGGGAAGAGTTGTTGAGAGAATTGATGCAAGGGTGCCGATCATCTTCTCATCTACGAAGCCTTCACCCTGCACCAAGTATATGCTACGCATCTCTGTGATACGATCAGGCTTCTCCATCAGCCAATTCATATTTAGAGTGATGGTTCGCCGGTAATTCTTCAAGATAGCTGAGGCTTCATCAATTGCTGAACCGCGATCACCAAAGGCGATGGCGACACCTATGCTTGGCCTTCCCATTCGACCTGTACTGTTCAGCAACACAGAAAATTCACGGGCATCGCGAAGGGGAGTCCAGGGCTCTTCATTAACAAGTGTGTAGACTCTTCCAATGAGGGTGAGGACATGCTCAGGGATTCCTTTCGCAACTAGGTGGTCTGATAGGGCGGAGCACAGCGTTCTCTTCTCTTCAGGAGATAGATCCCTAAGGGCTCTCCACTTATCTCCGATCTTCGGTTTTATGTCAAGATTCAGGAGAAGGCCAAGGCTTTTGTCCTCTTCTCCACTGATTTCCGGAATGAAGGGACTTGTAGTGTAGGCTAGAGCTTTGTGTATCGGACGGGTCTCTCTACCAAAGAATTGGAGATCTATGCTGGCTTCTAGAACGCCTGACGTCTCAGCATCCTTCACAATCCCCATATTTAGACCGCCCAGAGACCGCTTCTCAAACTTATCTTGCTGATCGCCCAACGCGCCAACTACGGCTAATCCAGCGAGATCCTTATTTCCTGCATCGAGTGCTCTTGCCACGAGATACGCGACGCCTGCGCCACTTATTTCCTTCGAACCATCAAATCCATGTTCGTGAGGGTTCACATTTAGAATGTTTTCCCCAGCTTCGCCCTTCTTTTGATGGTGGTCAAGCACGATAATTCTGTGTTTAGGGAGATGTGTACAAAGGACATCGAGATACCCTGCACCCATATCTGTAAATACTGTTAGAGAAGGATTGATTGTCTGTATCTCTTCGACAATCTTCTCGTCCATCCATTGTTGAACCCTCATGTGAAGGTTTGCGTCAAGTCTCCAGAGAGCACTTCCGATGATTCCTGCTGCAGCTAGTCCGTCAGCATCTAGATGGGAGATAACGTGGATTGGTTCGTTATTCTTGACTGCCTTAGAGAGTTGATCGCTAGCCGCATTTACTGCTTCGTTCAGTTTGCGTTGACCAATTTCCTGCGCCATATCCACCCCGTTCTAGGTGACTATGGCAGTCTGGCGGCTGTATCTCCAATTGGCGGGTAAGACACCTTTTCGCTTGTAGTACTTGGATAGTTTGTAGATATTAGCTTCAGTAAGCTGAAGCGAGCGTTTATTGGCTAAATCCGTTCGATTCCTTTCAAGATGTGTGTGAAGCCCTGAAGCTTTTCGCAAAAGCATATTGAGGTCTTCTGGAATCGAGGGAGCCATGTTCGCCTCTTTCAGGATGTCAGTAACACTTTTTCCCGTTATGGTTTTTGTCAAAGGTATTCCGTGTTGATCTCTCAGAATCGTCCCGATTCTACTACTTGAATTGCCATCTTTCGCCAACTTGACAACAAGTGCTTCCACTTCCTCCGGTTCATATTTACACCATTGTGGTGGTCTTTTACTCACCGGACGTATGGAATGAGATTGACCCTTTTCTTTTTTCGTCAAGTACATCGCCTTCAGGAAGCTCAATTAACGACGTATTGAAGCTATTTAAGATTTTTGAGTTTGGGGGATGGCTGAATACCATTCTGCAAACTTACGCAGGGTTACAGCGCGATGAGAATGCTGATTCTTCTCGTCCAAAGCCATTTCTGCAAAAGACTTTGAGGAGAAATTAGGTCGGAATATTGGATCGAATCCGAATCCATGATTTCCTCTCTCTTCACCAATAATTTCGCCATTAATTCTCCCGATAAATTTGATTGCTCTACGCATTTCAGGCGCTGAGTAAGCTATGGCTGATTTGAAGAACGCTTTTCTGTTTCTAAGCCCTTGCATCAATCTAAGAATTGCCTTATTCCCGATTGTTCTAAAGACATATGACGAATATGGGCCAGGGAAGCCACTCAGAGCTTCAATGAACAGCCCAGCATCTTCGACGAATACTGGTAAATTGCATTTTCGAACTGCTTCCCGCACACTTCTTTCAGCAATCTCCTCAAGATCGTCAGCCTGGGTTTCAACCACATTGATCCGCTTCACCATTATCGTAGATATTCCGAATGCTCTGAAAACTTGACAGGCCTCATTGAACTTATGAAGGTTCCCTGTCACAAAGAATACTGCTTCTCTAAGATCGCGGAAGGCACTCATTTTACATCGACCGAGGCGCTCAATGCGCTAGTGTAGGTTCAGTGCTCATGTTCACTCCTTCCGGAAATGTATCGTCCTCGTAGTTCAATCTCCTCAATCTTTGCGATCACTCTGCTTGTAACTTCCTCACCGAGGATTTCCGCATATCCTTTCAGGATGGCACTAAAGCATTTTTCAGCGATTCGGAAATGAGTGCTTTCGAAGGCGCGTTTCATCAAATGGAGATCAACACCTCGCGATTCAAGAGCGGTTGTTTTCTCCCCAAGACCGAAATCCAGAAAGACGATTTTCCCATCATTGGTCAGGATCATATTGGAGGTGGTCAGATCTCCGTGAACGAGGCAGTTCTTGTGTAGGCACCCTATCATTCGACCGACAAGTTTGCATAAGAGTTTCTGTTTCCCAGGACTCAAGGTGGGTAAGATCTCCTTCAGTCTCTTCCCTTCAACGAACTCCATCATAATAATGGACTCATGCAAATCAACTAAGAAGATTACGGGTGTTGGAACCCCAGCAGCTTTCGCTTGGTGGAGAAGTTGAGATTCGTGAAGAGTTCGATAATTTCGTATTCTTCCGTCGATTTGAGGATGGCGGTATTCTTTAGGAAGGCGTCGTTTGAGGATTATCCTCTGTCCCTGCCACTCTTCCAGAAAGAGACTGGCTTCTGCTCCTTTCCTAATTAACATTTGTCAGTGACCCACAGTGCATCTTCATCGTCGAGTCTCCATTTCAAACGTACGAAGCTGTCGACGAGTGGTGTAGTCACACCTGCTCTGTATTTTAGTATGCCTGTCCAAGCAATCATCGCCCCATTGTCTAGGGCATATTCTTTCGGTACTCCACAGAAGAGACTGTTATGTTCATCAGCAACAGCTTTTAACATCTCTTGAAGACGTTCGTTTGCTGCAACGCCTCCCGTCAGGAGGACCTCTCGTTTCTCAACGTGGGCTAGGGCTCTTTCAGTGACTTCAGCGAGCATCGAGAAGACTGTTTCTTGAAGACTATAACACAGGTCTTCAAGATCATGCTTTCCGGTTCTGTAGAGGGTAATAGCGGCAGTGAGAAGACCACTGAAAGATAAGTCCATGCCCTTTACACTGTATGGAAGATTAAGAAAATTCCTCCCTTTTCGACCGAGTTTTTCCACGACTGCACCAAAAGGTACCCCATCACGCCGAAGCCCTACTTCTCGTGCGAAGACATCCAGACAGTTGCCTACGGCTATGTCCAAGGTCTCACCAAAGACGCGGTATCGACCTGCGTCAAACGCTGAGACCAGAGTATTCCCACCTGAAACATACAGCGTGACTGGGTCTTTTGCCTTGGTAGCAAGCTTGCCGATTTCAATGTGAGCCACACAGTGGTTTACTCCGACTAAGGGAACTCCGATGTAAGCGGCTAAAGCTCTGGCGGCTGTTGCTCCTGTACGAAGACATGGCCCCAATCCGGGTCCTTGTGAGAATGCAACTATTGCTATGTCTTCGGGTTGAATCTTAGCCTGCTGAATTGCTGTGGAGATAACCTGCCCTGCAACTCTCGCATGGTGTCTTGCAGCCTCCCTTGGATGTATTCCACCACTCTCTGGGACAAAGGCATCAACCACATTAGAAAGCACTTTGCCTTCGAAATCCAGAATTCCGACACCGAAGTCATCAGCGGTTGCCTCAATACCCAAACATACTTGCTCTGGTTTTCTCCCCTGCATTGTCCGATAACCTCATATAGATTAGTCTGGGGAGAATTAAACGCTTTAGAAAGGAAAAGCACTTGAGCACGTAATGAGTGTGTTCATCGCAACACGCTTTTATCTTCAGATGCGGTTACTGTATGTAAAAAATGGCAGGTGAGGCAAAATGCCTAGGCGTAGCGATCTAGAGCACAAAGCTCTTCAATTTATCTCAAGAACTTCTGATGAAGGAGTGCTTCAAGTTGATCTTTGGCATCAGCTGAAGGCAAGTAGCAGAGAGGGATCACGTATAGCAATCAAGTTGGAAAACAAGGGATTCATCAGGCGGGAACGCGAACTCTTTGGCGGAAGGTGGACCTACAGGTTGTACCCGAAGAAGGAGCCTGTTTCAATAATCTCGATAAAGAATTGCCCTTGCTTGATTTGCTCTGATAGTATTCGGTGTGGAGCATACGGTGCCATATCACCAAATGTCTGCGAAAGACTCACAACTTGGGCAATCAACTTGATACACGAGAAAAAAAGCGTGCCGGGTGACCCCTAAGGTTGCCTAAGCAGTGGCTGAGAGCTAGAAAGCAAGACTATTTTTACCAAAAGGCAAAGACGGAGAGGTTTCGTTCTAGAGCAGCCTACAAGCTTCTGGAAGCTTTGAAGAAATACAAGTTCATTAGTGAGGGAAATGTCGTCGTTGATCTGGGTGCTGCTCCGGGTAGTTGGCTTCAAGTATCCGGTGAGATAGTGGGAGATCAAGGGTTCGTATTGGGGGTGGACTTAAACCCTATCCGTTCGCTTGGTGTCAGCAACATCCATACAATTGTGGAGGACATTCTTGATCCTAGAGCCATTAGACTAATCAAGAAGCTACTACCCTCACCAGCTGACGCGATCTTCTCCGACGTGTCGCCGAACACAACAGGTGTCTGGGATGTTGATCACGCCAGGCAGATAGAACTGGCTAATCGTTCTCTGGAAATTGCATCGAATCTACTACGACCTGATGGGAGCTTCTTTGTTAAGGTTTTTCAAGGAGACATGTTCAAGGACTGTTTCGGAAGAGTGAAACGGTGTTTTCGAAGGGTCAAAATACTTAAACCTCAGGCGAGTCGTCGCAGAAGCGCTGAGATTTTCGTTCTTGGAATAGGGTTCAAGAAAAAGCCGGACAACAGCAGCTTAACATGAACGTTCACAGGTGCCCCGAAAAAATGCGTGCCCGCATATACTTGATGGCGAAAGAGTGAGATGGTACGATTTCTGAAGATGTTTCTCGAGTCAAAAAGTGATCTAAAAAGGAGAATCTTCGTCATAATTATCTTCTTCGTCGTCGCCACAGTCGTCACTTTTTCAGGGACAATCGCCACCAACGTAGACATTCACGAAGCACAAAGAGTGAAGGAAGAACTGGAGGGAGAGTTTCAGCGGATGAATGATCCACGGTTCATCTTAGGGAACAACCTCGTTCACACTCTCGTCATGTTCACGCCAGTTATAGGTCCAGTCTGGGGATGTTTCGTTCTCTTCAACACAGGAAGAATCATTGCGCTATTCAGCATCGCCGAGGGGATCCCTTCGATATTAACTTTTGTACTCCTTCTTTTCAGTCCTATTCTGTGGTTGGAATTCAGCGTTTACTCCACAGCCATGGCCCAGAGTGTCATGCTCCTTCTGCATCTAGTTCGAAGAAGCGGGGGCAGAGAGGCTATTAGAACTTGCGTAGTTATCGCATTGTGTACTATCGTTCTTCTTATCTCAGCTTTCGTGGAATGGTTTATTATTAATGCTTAAGAGAAACATGAAGCCACAACATTACGTTGATCGCGCTTGGCAATTACATGGCTTTAGACTTCTGTTTGCGCGCGCGCCACTTCTTCAACTCCCGTAACTTCAAGGCTCATGTCCAATGATTTTACACTGTGAGTGATCTGGCCGACGCTAATGATGTCGACTCCTGTTCTTGCGTATTGAAGAAGGTTTTGCAAAGTTATTCTTCCACTAGCCTCCACCAAGACTCTGCGCCTAACATTCTTCTCTATCATGAGGGAAATTACGTTGCTAACTTGCTGAGGAGATAGGTTATCCAGCATGATTACGTCAGCGCCAGCTCTGGCGGCTTTAAGAGCATCTTCACTCGAAGTCACTTCAACCTCAATCTTCTTTGCAAAAGAGACGGATTCTCTGACTTTCCCGATGGCTTCCTCAACGTCGCCTATGATTCGTAGGTGGTTGTCCTTTATCAAAACCATATCGTCAAGGTGTAACCTGTGCGTGTCACCATGACCCAATGATACTGCCCTCTTGTCTAGAAAGCTTAGTCCAGGTGCCACTTTCCTTGTGCATGCAACTCGGGTTTGGAGCCCTGCTTCCCTAAGCTTCGTAACTAGGTTGTTTGTCAGAGTAGCTATGCCGCTCATCCGAGAGAGGATGTTGAGAATCGTCCTTTCCGCTGAGAGCAGTGACTGGGCGTTCCCGCGGATGTTCAACAACACAGAACCTGGTTCGACAGGCTCACCATCTTGTTTCAGAATTCTCGTCAGTAAACTGAGACTTTCACATAGTACGGAGACGGTGTATACTCCAGCCAATACACCTTTCTCCTTGGCGACTACTTCGGCTTCTACTATCTTGCTTCTCGGTATGAGGGAATGCGTCGTGACATCTCCCTGCCCCAAGTCATCCTCTAAGATTCTATGAAGTTTTTTCAGCAACACTGGTTTCGGTAGAAACATGAGTTCATCCCTTGAGCGCTACAGCTATTCGCTCAGTGGCTTCTATAGCTTCCTTCAGCCCATCAAGCTCAGTTAGCTTCTTCAAACCGTGCTCTTCCAATAAATCTCTCTTTCTTCCAATCATCTTTTCAACGGCAACAAGGAGTCTTTTCTTGGTTAGCCTGTCTTGCTGAATAACAGCGGCGACACCGAGCTCTTCACCTTTTCTAGCGTTGTTGATTTGCTCTGTGTGGCTGGGTGTCGGAATCAGGATAGTGGGTTTGCCATAGCAAATAGCCTGCATCAGCGTTCCGTGACCAGCTCTCGAAACCACGATGTCACTTGCTTTCAAATATTCAAAGCGATTCGGATTCCATTTGAAGACAGTCAAGTTACCGTATTGTACGGGATTCGACTCGGATCCAGGAAGTCCCAATGTCATAACAATCTGATAGTCCTCGGAAAAATCTGAAAGGATCTTCGTAAGAATTTGCGTGAAATAAGCTTTCTCCTTCATAGGTCCGCTTATAGGTGCAAAGATCAATGGACGATCAGGATCTAGATCAAGCTTCTTGCGGATTGCTGCTTTTCCAGGTAGATCATCTGGACGAACTGGCAGGATTGGACCGATGAACCGGGTTTTCTTCTTGAATGCTTTTGGTATACGCAGATTCGCAGAAGAGATAGTAGCGGGAGGAGGGAAATCCGGAATCATCACTTCAGCACTTGTCGTCCATATCTTTCCAAGAAAAGCAAGGCTCATAGCATCGGTGAATTTCGCTAGTCGTAGATAATGAGTTCTTCTTGGGATGACAACCTGAAACTGATTCAAGATGCATAAGGTTTGGATGCCAAGCATCCTTGCCGCCACAATGGCTGAAGCCCGAGAGTCTGAGACCACAACATCGGGTTTAAGCGTCTTCATGATCTCAACCTCCTTTGTTATCTGCTTCAAGAAGGAAAAGGAAGCCACAAATGGACCGGGATTGAGTGCAGTTCGTCTGAAATCTATAGCGCCATCTGGCCTTACCTGAAAATCCACGGCCGGAACCTCAAGTGTTGGGAAACCTGCCAAACGCAGGTAGCTTAAAGCATCTTTGTAAGTTGTGAAGAAGACTTCCGTGTTTTCATTCCTTTCTAGCAAACCTTTGGCTATTGGAATGCAACGACCTGCGTGTCCAAGACCCAATCCACAAAGGGCAAACTCAACCCTCATAAACGCTACATCCTACCATGAATCCTTTTGATTCCAAAGCCATGTGTGCAAGTGACAAGCCTCGACTCATCAACAGACTCGCAGTGTAATAATCCCTATACCCATCATCAAAGGGGTTGTTGAAGGCACGTATTAATCATTTGATTAGTCGGATTCTGTCCGTGGATATCTTCATATAGTAGTCTATACATCTGCTTTCTTAACTAAACACAAAGGAGGCGGAATACATAATGGGCACAGAATCAAACGTGGTCTATATAGGGACCAAACCCCCGATGGACTATGTCATGGCAGCCATCACGGCGTTCAACATGGGCAATACCACAGAGATTAGCCTGAAGGCACGAGGCCGCGCAATCAGCACGGCTGTTGATGTTGCGGAAATAGTTCGCAATCGGTTTCTGAAGGACGCAAAAGTGCACGCTATTTCAATAGGTACGGAGCAGATCACTCCGAGGGAAGGCGGAAACCCGAGAAACGTTTCAACAATGGAGATCACGCTGAAGCAAAAGTAGACTCTTAAGACAACTAGGACCGCCTATCCATTTTTCTTACATTAGATCCTATTTCGCATTCTATTTTTTAATAAAAAAGTTATTGAGCTTAGCACACAGCTTTCTCTCCAATCCATAAGCAAAGCGCTGTTTTTCTTAGGAGGTGATCCGGCCGCAGGTTCCCCTACGGCCACCTTGTTACGACTTTTCCCCTCTCGCGAACCGCAGGCTCGACACAGCCACTAAGGACCGCGCCTCACCCACAGCCCACTCGAGTGGAACGACGGGCGGTGTGTGCAAGGAGCAGGGACGTATTC
>JAGLZJ010000160.1 GCA_023131555.1 Candidatus Bathyarchaeota archaeon
GCAAAGACAAAACGCATGATCTAGGATGCAACCAACAAAGCGTTCACGCAAATCTCGTAGTTTTCTGCTCACTACAGTAGGTCGATATATATCGGATTTCGATATATGTCAAAGCCTGAAAGAACGGATATATGTCGTTCGTACGATACGAGTTGTATGTGGGTAGAACAATGAAACAGTACTACAACAATACAGAATCAGGGAAGCCCGACTGATGAATGAACAAAGCCTATCTGAAACCACCTTCCCCCTGAACTCATCTGACTTGGAAGAGCACACTATGAAAAACCCTCCCAGTAACAATAATGTTTCAAAGCAGGTATTCGCTGAACTCCTGCTTGATGCAGTGGACGAAAGCCTCTCGAAACTAGAAGGATCCTCACCGCAGGTAATTTACGCTCTGTTGGAGAAAACCTTCCATCTTCACCGTTCTGAAATACCGCGGAGAACTGAGGAGTTCCAAGAAGCTTTGGAGCACATATTTGGCTACACGGCCAAGCTTGTTGAGATTCAAATAATCGAGCATCTCAACCGAAAAATCGGACCAGTCTCCAATTATCCGAGTGAAATCGACGACCTATTACTCAGCGAGTACATACGAGTAGCAAGGTCGACCATCTCCAAGTAACGCAGGCACATACAGAAAAGATATCAAGGAAACAGAGAACTACTGTCTCCAACGCCTGCTCGCGCGCGTGCAAGCAGGGAACTTGTCGTGAATCAAGTTGAGAGACTGCAATTCGAAACTTCTTACTGAAAAACACAGGAATTGGAAAGAGAAAACGCTGAGCAGCAGCCTGAAAAGATTCAAGGAAAGAAAAGAGAAGTTTGAAACAAGCTCAGACATCACAGTCAAAAGAATCTACACCCCTCTCGACCTAGAACCCCTCTCTTATATCCAAGACGTAGGATTCCCAGGAACCTACCCCTACACGAGAGGCATCCACCCAACAATGTACCGGGCGCGACTATGGACAATGCGACAGTACGCAGGTTTCGGCACGGCCGAACAGACAAACCAACGATTCAGATATCTCCTAGAACAGGGACAGACAGGGCTAAGTGTAGCCTTCGACTTTCCCACACAAGTCGGCTTAGACTGCGACCACCCCTTGGCCCTAGGCGAAGTAGGAAAAGTCGGCGTAAGCATAAGCTCGCTCAGAGAAATGGAGCTACTATTCAATCATATTCCTCTCGACAAAGTAACGACAAGCATGACAATCAACGCACCCGCAATCGTACTTCTCGCCCTGTACGTTGCATTAGCACAAAAGAAAGGAATCAAACCTTCAACGCTGGGAGGTACTACTCAGAATGATATTCTCAAGGAATACGTGGCCCGAGGAATGTATATTTATCCGCCTACTCCCAGCATGAAACTGGTAACCGATGTTTTTCAGTATTGCAGTAACAACATGCCCAGATGGCACACGATAAGCATCAGCGGATATCATATCCGAGAAGCAGGAGCGACAGCGGTACAGGAGGTGGCGTTCACACTCGCCAATGGAGCTGCATACGTCCAAGCAGCAGTCGACCGCGATTTAAACGTAGATGAATTCGCCCGAAGGCTGTCGTTCTTCTTCGCCTGCCACAGCAACTTCCTTGAAGAGGTAGCAAAGTTCAGAGCTGCCCGCCGTCTGTGGGCTCGTATCATGCACAATCGCTTTAACGCCAAGAAACCATCATCATGGCAGCTACGTTTTCATACACAGACTAGTGGCGTCACATTAACAGCGCCACAACCTGAAAACAACATTGTCCGAGTCGCTCTACAAGCCTTTGCCGCAGTGCTCGGAGGAACCCAGAGCCTGCACACGAACAGTTTCGATGAAGCCTACGCTTTGCCAAGCAAAAAAGCCGCTACGATCGCCCTGCGTACGCAACAGATTATTGCCAACGAAACGGGTGTTACAGAGACAGTTGATCCGCTCGCAGGAAGCTATTGCATTGAGACCCTGACAGCCCAGATCGAGGAAGAAGCGAAGCGTTACATTGAAAAGATAGACCAGATGGGAGGAGCTGTAAAGGCAATAGAAAACGGCTACATGCAACGAGAGATCACCAACAGCGCCTACAACATACAGAAAGAAGTGGAGAAGAACGAACGAATAATCGTTGGAGTTAACCAGCACGTAACCGATGAAGGACTGGAAATTAAGCCTCTCCGAGTCAGCAAGGCTTCAGAGCTCAGAGTTGTAAAAAGGCTAGGTCAAGTGAAGAGAGCGAGAAACAATGTTCAAGTGAAGAAGGCGCTTCACAGACTACAGGCTTCAGCTGAAGAGAAAGCTGAGAACCTGTTCCCATTGATTCTGAAGGCTGTCAAAGAATATGCAACAATCGGAGAGGTCTGCAATGTTCTCAAAGACGTCTACGGAGAGCACAGAGCCTTGACGATATTCTAGATTCTCAGTCAACAGTGATGGTAGCATCATTCCCGGGTATATGCGCGCGCATCTGGAA
>JAGLZJ010000161.1 GCA_023131555.1 Candidatus Bathyarchaeota archaeon
TTTCCTAATTAATCGGTGAGCAGACCTTGTTCCTTTTCCCATTCTATCCTTTCCCCTGAACTCGACGGCTTGAGCTGCACAAAGGAGTTCAATCGCAACAATGTACTCAGTATTCTTCAGAATCTCCCTTGCCTTTCTAGCGGCTATCGGCCCCATACTGACGAAATCCTCAAAGTTAGCTGAAGTAGGAATTGAGTCAACACTTGCCGGATGGGAAAACACCTTGTTCTCTGATGCCAAAGCTGCAGCGGTGTACTGAAGCGTCATGAAACCGCTCTGTATCCCCCTCTTCCCTTCCTCAGGTATCAGGAAAGCAGGAAGACCTCGATTCAACCTCTCATCAATCAATCTCGCTGTCCTTCTTTCAGAGAAGTTACCGACTGTCGTTAAACTGATGCCGAGATAATCCATTGCTGCAGAGATCGGTTGACCATGGAAGTTTCCTCCCGACAGGCATTCCCCGCTCTCAGGGAAAACCAGAGGATTATCTGTCGCAGAGTTAACTTCAACCTCCACTATCCTGACTGCAAAGTCTAATGTATCATGGACGGAGCCTAAAACCTGAGGAATGCAACGTAGGGTGTAAGGATCTTGAGGATACTCGTTTTCTTTAACCGCTTCGTTGCTAGAACGCACTAACCTGCTACCGGATAAGATTCCACGCATGTGCTCTGCGCATTTTGTCTGTCCGCTATGAGGTCTGACTGCGTGAATTCTCTCGTCGAAAGCGTCTTTAATGCCGCATAACGCCTCAAGGCTCATTGCAGCAGCAACTTCTGCCGCTTTCAGAAGGTTCTTTGCATCATGGACTGCAAGCACTGCTAAGCCCGTCATCATCTGCGTTCCATTAGTCAGGGCTACTCCTTCCTTCACGTCAAGTTCGACAGGCGGAATTCCAGCCTGCACTAAGGCGTTTGCAGCATCTAAAACGGTTCCCTTGTGTTTAACGCTCCCTTCGCCGATCATTGCGAGCCCCATGTGGCTTAATGGAGCCAGATCTCCGCTGGCGCCAACGGATCCCTTCTCTGGAATTACGGGGTGAACGCCCTTGTTGATCATCTTAATCAACGTGTCCAGAATGATGTATCTGACTCCTGAGTGACCTTTAGCTAAGGTGTTTGCTCGAAGCAGCATTAGCGCCCTCGTCTCGTCTTTCTTCAGCGAGTTTCCAACTCCTGAGGAATGGCTGCGAATCAGGTTCACTTGAAGCTGCTTCAGGTCCTCCTTCGGTATGTTCACGTTTCCGAAGGCTCCGAAGCCTGTAGTCACCCCGTAAATGACACCTTTCTCTTTGATTAACTGAATCAGCTTTTCTCGAGATTGGTGAACTCTTCTCTTTGCTTCTTCTGAGACTTTAGCTAGTGATCCGTGACGGGCAACTGCCACAACATCTTCGATACTCAGACTCTTTCCGTCAACGACTACTGTCTGTTGCATGGTTGATTCCTCTATTCCTGAGATTTCAAGTGATTGATGATTAGAGTTTTTGTTTTAAGTCAGCATCGGCATTTTGATGCCTTTCTTTTTCGCCATCTCCACTGCTCTCGTGTATCCTGCATCAGCGTGCCTGACTATTCCGATTCCTGGATCTGTAGTGAGAACTCTTTCAAGACGTTTCTCCATTTCTTTTGTGCCGTCAGCCACCAGACACATGCCGGCGTGAATGCTGTATCCTATCCCTACTCCTCCGCCATGATGTATTGAGACCCAGGTTGCGCCAGCGACTGCATTCAGGAGAGCGTTCAGTATAGGCCAGTCTGCTACTGCGTCGCTGCCATCCTTCATATTTTCAGTTTCTCGGTTAGGAGAGGCAACGCTTCCGCAGTCCAGATGATCTCGCCCTATCCATATGGGTCCTGAGAGTTCTCCATCGCGAACCATTCTGTTGATTATTTTCCCAAACCGGGCTCTCTCTCCAAACCCTAGCCAGCAGACTCGAGCTGGCAAGCCTTGAAACTTCACTTTTTCCCTTGCTTTTCGTATCCACCGGCACAGTTCAGTGTTGGATTCAAATTCTCTGAGGATTACTTTGTCGAGTTTGTTGATGTCCTCTGGGTCGCCAGTCAGCGATGCCCAGCGGAAGGGACCTCTTCCCTCCAGGAACATTGGTCTGATGTATTCAGGGACAAAGCCTGGGTAAGAGAAGGCTTCTGTGAATCCTGCATCGTATGCTTGCTGGCGAAGGTTGTTACCGTAGTCGAAGACTACTGAACCCTTCTTCATCATTGAAACCATCGCTTCAACGTGGGCTTTCATGCTGGCCATAGCTTTCTTCACGTATTGTTTCGGATCTTTAATCCTCAGTGTGTCGCCTTGTTCCTTTGAGATGTCTGCTGGGTAATACCCGTTGAGTGGATCATGGGCAGCTGTTTGATCTGTAACAACGTCCGGGACGACTCCTTTCTTTATCAGCTTCTGATGCGTTTCAGCAGCATTTCCAAGCAATCCGATACTGAT
>JAGLZJ010000162.1 GCA_023131555.1 Candidatus Bathyarchaeota archaeon
TAGGAATACCGAAATCAGAGAAAAATAAGTAATATCTAACAACGCATTGCCACGTACTCGATAGCACACGAGGGTAGTTGGCGCCGGGGGTGGGATTCGAACCCACGTGGCCCAAAGGACCACAGGCTTTCAAGTACTTTTCCAGGCTTGAGCTTCGTATGAATCTGCTCCATACCTGGTTTCCCGTCGATTTGATTT
The DNA here is from genome assembly GCA_023131555.1 of Candidatus Bathyarchaeota archaeon. Lineage (GTDB taxonomy): Archaea > Thermoproteota > Bathyarchaeia > Bathyarchaeales > SOJC01 > JAGLZJ01. The sequence continues at coordinate 199 of JAGLZJ010000162.1, forward strand.
CGACTCTAGGAGACCCCGGCAGGCAGGTTCTGAATTAGGGGTTTTCAGCGTTTAAGGCTTTTTGGAGATGAGAACTCTGTAACCGCTCTTTCTGGCTTGTATTCTTACGTTGCCGAAGACGCTTTTTAGTTCGCTGAGGAAACGCTTGCCCCCAGTTCTTGTTCTCACCACAATTTGGAGTAGCCCTTCTTCCTTCAGGTGTTCAGGGGCTTGGGAGACGACTGAGAGTGCAGTTTTCAGCCCCGCAGTCGTTGGAGGGTTGGAGAGGATTGTGTGAAAACTCAACCCAGCTACGGGTTGGTAGAGGCGTCCTTTACGAACTTCGATGTTAGTTACTTTGTTGCGTTCCATGTTTTTCTTTGAAAGCCAGACGGCTCGCCTGTTGACATCCGTCATTACGATCTTCAGATTAGGATTAAGGGTGGCTGCCACTATCCCTACTACGCCGTAGCCACACCCCAAGTCGAGTAGGCTTCCGCTTTCAGGTAACTCCATTGCCTCGATCAGTAGCCTTGTTCCTGGATCAACTCGCCTTTTCGAGAAAACGCTTGAGGCAGTGAGGAACTGGAAGAGCTCTCCACGCAGATGGGTGTGTACTACTCCGAGTTCGAGCTTTGAAGTAGGCTGTTCAGTGAAGTAGTGTTCATCCCGCCCATCTGTCTGCAGCAAGGACACCAATTATGTAATATTCTCAGATGGCTTGATATGTTTCTCGAATCGCTCCCAGATTAATCCGACGATTAGAAAGAGAGCGCCTAACACGAAAAAGTAGCTTATGGGAAACGAAAAGTTAGACAACGCAATTTCGAAGGATTGGCCAGTTAACTGAGCGTGATGAGATGCTGCGATTATCAGCGCAATGAAGCTGGCGAAACACCCGATTCCGAAGCCTATTGCGACACCGTTGACGAAACCGCTTTTTCTCTGAAGCTTCTGTTCCGGTTCCAAAGTGTACACCACCTACCGTTGTTGGCTCAAAGGGCTAATAAGCTGTTTGAAACCAACCTCCTAATCAGAGGTACGTATTGAACTTTTGGTCCACATTTTTGGATAGGTATTCCTGTCCATCAGAACCCTTATGGGTTCAGCCATGAAGCCTCGATTAGACTTGAGCATGATATCCGACGAAGCCGTCGCGCGGGCAAGGGCTACCGCTTCCCCCTTCTGTGTAAACACCGCAACCAAGTCTCCCCTTCTTATGCCCTTTTCCAGAGACAGAATGCCTGGAGCAGTCATGTAGGCTCCGTGGCAGATGGCTGCAACTGCAGAACCCCGAATAATGATTTTCGGCAGGAGTTCTAGGGCTTTCTCCATCGGATGAATAATGCCCCTAATATGCTTCTCCTCACCTGTCTCACGCCACCTGCTAGTCGCATCCAGAACGTCGTAAAGCGTGACCATCCCTTCATCTTCAGTGAATGGTCCCGCTCTCGTTCTACGAAGCTCCCGCATGTTGGCTCCGCACCCTAGAATCTCACCGATGTCAAAGCATAGCTTTCGAATGTAGGTGCCGCTTTGACATCCGACTCTGAAAAGCGCATTTTTTTCCTGTACCCCTAAGAAATTCAAGTAGTAGATTGTCCTAGTCCGTAGTCTTCGTTTCACAGAGGATCTAATTGGCGGTCTCTGGTAGATTTCCCCTTGGAATTCATCCAGAACAGACTTCACTCTGTCTTCAGGCATTCTCTTGTGTAACCGGATCACGCAGACGTATTCTTTTCCGCTCTGCAGAAGAGCCTGAGCAACTTTCGTGGCATCTGCCAAAGCTATTGGTAAGACACCGGTCACTCTAGGATGTCCCTGGCTTCGTTAACAGAAGCCACTAGGGTCCCGCCGTGACCAGCTTGAGCAATCTTCATCAGTCGCTTCACCCAAGCAGCAGTTTCATGGCTTGATGGACCCGATGTCTTGTCCAGATTGATTACTCCGAATCGAATGCAGTCTTCAACGGATCTTTCTTGAGGTCTGCGTCCATACCGCGGATCGATTTCCTCCTCCGTTTTGATCAGCATGCTCCTGCTGATCTCCCAAGGAGGTTTACTTGCAGGCATCATTTCATCCTCAAATGGGCTTCCGGAACAAACTTGCTCAATCAAGTTTATATAATGAACGGGAAAATCACCCCACGTTCATTGGATCTTCATCGTTGCTCCTTGATGCCTTTCGACCGTGAGTAATGTAACCCGTGTGTCCTGTCATAAGCGTCTGTGGTCGCGTCTTCCCACGTATAACCTGCAT
>JAGLZJ010000163.1 GCA_023131555.1 Candidatus Bathyarchaeota archaeon
CTATTTCAACAATCTGCCCAATGTATGTTCTTAGGAAATCGTAGAATCCAGCTTTCTTGACATGTTGCAGGGCAGCTCTTACTCGTTTTCTGAAGCTAGGGGTTCCTTTTGTACTAATTCTATGTTTATAGCCAGCCTCTACGAGTTTCCTCGCTTGTTCAACCTCGTCCCTGGTGTAGACGCGCCTAGGAAACCGTGCCATCGCTGTCTCTTCTACGATTGGGTCAGTTCGCAGGCTTGTAAACGGTTAGGTTTCGGCTTCGAGAAACGAGGGAGATTACGCCCTTTCGATCCATCTCCTTGAGAAAAGCTCTTGCGATACTCAAGCGAACGTTGAATCGAGAACCGATGGAATGCGGAGTGATATACTTCATTTTCCTAAGTTCTCGGGACAGTTCTTCATCCTTGAGGTTTGGAAGGGTGATTCCTGGAACGCCCTTCTCACCAGGCAGGACAGCGGCTTTCTCATCCTTTTTCTTAGGCTTCGGTTTCTGGGTTTTCTCTATACTCTTTATTGACCGCTTCTTTTTGCCGCCCATCTTCTGGTCCTCCAGGTTCCTTCAAAGGGATGCGTGGCTTAAAGGTTTTTTCTGTTAGGCTACTGCTGCGATCTTGCTTTTCCGTTTATTTTCCCATTCTTCTAGTGGAATGCCCATTTCGCGCTCTACTGCTTCTCTGTGAATGCTGTTCATGGTGCAGAAGGGGATTATTCGACCGTCTGGAACAGCGTAGTGGATGCAGCATCGCTGTACTCTCTCTAGGTCGAAGTTGTATGGGTCCATGAAGTGCATGGAGGAGAGGAGAACAGTCTTCCTCTGAAGTTCTCCCAAGGCTTCATAGCTTCCGCTACTTAAGAGTGGAAGAAGGTGTTTCCTTAGGAGACCGAAAGAAGCATGTCTGAGGGCGCCGATCAGCCTCATTTTCGCTCTGGTCTGATGTCCTTTCTGAGCTGTTTCATATGCTTTCTCCATTGCGCCAATGAACTTGTCAACGTCACCATAGCGGGTAATGGGCGTCATCTTGCCGTTCTCAATGAACAGGTAAGTGGCCATGCCACAGTGAGGGTGAGCAGTGAATTCGACGTACCGTTTGTCTCTGACTGCGCCGATCGCCCTAGCGATCGGTACAACTGCTGGGACGGGGTAGAAGTCGTCGACTCTCACGTCGCCGTCTGTCTGCTCTTCACAGAGGCGCATGAAGTCAGGGATGGTGATCCGCATCTTCTTCCTCTCCTCCTCAGGCAGTCTCCCACAGAGGCTTACGGGTTGAACGTTCACGCAGCGGATAACGTCGAAGTTCTCCACTGCAAAGCGGATGATGTCACCAAGCTGATGGTCGTTTACTCCCTTCACGAGGGTCACAACCAATACAATGCTGTCCAAACCAGCTTCCCTGCAGTTCTCTATCGCTTTCATCTTTGTCTCAAGGAGGTCGACTCCTCTGGTGAACTTGTAAACTTTGTTTGTCAATCCGTCGAATTGGAGGTAGACTGTGCTCACGCCTGCTTCATCCAAGGTTCGGCAGTACTCCACACTCTTGGACAAGCGCACTCCATTGGTGTTCACTTCAACGTGTCGGAATCCCAACTCCTTCGCCTTTCTGATTAAGATCGGCAGATCATCCCGGATAGTTGGTTCTCCGCCGCTGAACTGCAATGCGTTTGCTGGAACTGGACTGTTGGCACGGAGGTTTTGAAGCATCTCCTCAATCTGCTTTTGGGTGGGTTCGTAGACGTATCCTGCTGCTGCAGCATTCGCGAAGCAGACGGGACACTTCAGATTACACCGGTTGGTTACGTCGATTATGCCTAAGCCTGTATGGCTCTTATGGTCTGGGCAGAGCCCGCAGTCTTGGGGGCACCCTTTCAACGTTTTGGTGCGGGGATTCTCCACACCCTCTCCTTCGACTCCATATTCCGCCGCGCGCTTGTATTGATCGTAATCGCTCCAGTAGAGTTCATTGAATCTGCCGTGTTCCGGACAGGTCTTCTCAATGTACACTCCGTTATCTTTCTCATAGATTGTTGCGTCGAGGACAGAAAGGCATTCCGGACAGATGCTCTTGGTTTCCTTGATGAAGGGCAAGTATTTCACCACTAACAGTTGTGAAAGCCTTTTAAGAGAGGGACTATTTGAGGTTTTTCCGAAGTTTCAGAAGGTGAAAAGGATGAATCCCAACCTCGATGAGGGGATTAGAAGGGTTCTGAAGGAGTTAGGGTTAACCCTCTACGAGTCAGCGGTCTACATGACCCTCATAGAGAGAGGTGTGCTCTCTGCAAGTGAAGTGAGTGAAGGAACACAGGTTCCCTTCTCCAAGGTTTATGAGGTTCTGAACAACCTGGAGCGGAAAGGGTGGGTGGATGTTGAGCAGGGGAGACCACGACGGTATTTCCCGAAACCGCCTTCAGAAGCCTTAGAGGTAGC
>JAGLZJ010000164.1 GCA_023131555.1 Candidatus Bathyarchaeota archaeon
GGACAAGCTCTGCTCTTCCGCCTAAGGAACAACAGATGCATCAAAGGGATTATTGGAACTAAACCACCGCACCTTATGAACCAGGAAGAACGGAAGAAGATGATTCCTGTTGAAGACCTCTTTGTTGATGTCGGTGCCGGCACTCCTGCTGAGATTGAGGAAAAGGGAATTGAGATCGGGACAACAGGCGTCTTCGATGTCAAGTTTACGACTCTGGGAAACGGATACTTATCTGGCAAGGCTTTCGATGACCGGATGGGATGTACTGTTTTGATGGAAGCCTTCAAAGCGTTGAAGAATTCCAGATACAATCTTACGGCTGTTGGCACTGTCCAAGAAGAGGTCGGTCTAAGAGGAGCCCGTACGGCTGCTTGGCAAGTGAATCCTGATTTTGCTCTTGCTCTCGAAGGAACTTTCGCCGCAGACGTACCTGGATCTCGACCTGATCGAACATCTTCAAAACTTAAAGCGGGTCCAGTTGTGACAATAATGGACAGAGCGTCAATTACCAGCCCCGTTGTTCTTAGTACTCTGATGAAATCTGGGAAGGAAAGCAAGATTCCTTATCAGTTCAAGCAAGTTCCTATGGGGGGAACTGATGCTGGCGCCATACATTTAGTCAGAGGCGGCATTCCCAGCGGTACAGTAGCTGTTCCTTGCAGATACATACACGGACCTACGGCAATCGCTCACATCGACGACTTGAAAAACACTATTAAGCTCACAACGGAGTTTGTAAAGACCATCTCCGAATTACCTGATGAATCACGTGCGCACTGAAAAATCTGAATCTGCGTGCGTTACAGTGGGAGCTTCACTCCTACTCCCTTTCTGAGGGCTCTTTGATACACTAAGTGCGCAGTAGCCATGTCTTCAATAGCTAACCCTAGATTCATTGACATTATGCGTTCTTCTGCGTTCTCCCGTCCAGGCTTCCGTCCACTGACAACTTCCCCCAAGTCCGCGAAGACCACAGGGGTCTCTCCAATGGATCCTCGCTTCTTGTAGTATTCTAGCTGGTGCTTGTCATCAGTGTAGAATTTGTCCATGCCCTGAATTGCCTTCGCTTTCCAGTATGAGTCAAAGTCCAAGGGACAGGCAAACCCGCCTTCCTTCAACCAGGAATCTTCGATGACTGGCTCAGGGTTCTTTAAAATTGGTCCAGCAGTGACGACTACATCGCAGTCTTCAACAGCTTCCCTTGGTGAGTTGACCGCTGTAACCTCAATCTGATGTTTGGTCTCCATCTCTTCTACGTATTTCTTCAGATTAGCTTCGCTGACATCATATGCTTTCACTTTCTCCAGATTCCTGCATACTAGTTTGAGGGCTTCAAGGTTGCTTCTGCCCTGAACTCCACACCCGATGATGCCGACGATTCCGGAGTCTGGTGAGGCCAGATGCTTTGCAGCGATCGCTGTGGTTGCCCCAGTTCGTTTAGCGGTTATCCATGTGCAGTCCATGACGGCGATGGGAATTCCTGTCTCTGGATTGTTGAGAATGAGGAGCCCTGAGATGTAAGGCAAGCCGTGCTTTGGGTTTTCCGGGAAACCGCTGACCCATTTGATGCCTGCAGCTTCCATTTTGGGGATCCAAGCAGGCATAGCGTGTATGAAAGCGTTACTACGCGGATGTATGCCGGGTTTAGGAGGCGCCTCAACTTTCGCTACGGCCTGTTCGAGAAAAACTTCTTCAATGATGTGAATGACTTCCTCCATTGAGATGTCTAGTACCTTAACATTCTGCTGAGAAAGGTAGAGAATCTCATCCATAGCTGACGTGTTCCCTCCAATTAGGAATGTGTGTTGGATATATGATAGCTGATCAGGTTAGCTTTTCCAGATATCAATTGGTGGTAAGAGATCCTTAGGTATTGGTGTTTTGTATGGTCCGCTGCTTGTTCTTTGTCTATGCTCCTTCTTTGCTGCCTTCAGCGAGTCTTCCTGTGTCAATAGATCGATGGCAGTAGTAGCCATGGTTTTGGCAGCGAAGATCAGAGATTCGTGACCGATTCCAGCGCCACTCTGAGCGACGGCCTGCCAAGAATGCGCGGGGGTTCCGAAAATCCATGTAGCAGTATTGAATTCAACAGTCGGAACTTGCCAGCTTACGTCTGCTACATCCGTGCTTCCATGGCTGACTTTTCCATCTCCCCAGGGATCGGGAATCTCGTCGTCAAGAAGCTTTTTAGCAAGTTTTCTCCATCCGGGACGCTCGGACTTCTTCAGTTGAGCCATTTTTGTCTCTACAGAAATCGTCTCAGCAATCTGTTCAGCAAACTTCAAATCACTCTTGTCATACGTGGGCGTTCCAATCACGCGCATATTCTCTGTGATCATATCCGCGATGATCCTGTTGGGAATATAATTATAGCATCCGTCGATGAACTGCGT
>JAGLZJ010000165.1 GCA_023131555.1 Candidatus Bathyarchaeota archaeon
GCACCTACTTCGAGCACGTTCTAGTTAACAAATCCGTTTCAATATCTGGCACAGATAGACTCAGAGTAATTGTGGATGGAGGAGGAGCAGGCGCAGCTTTCTCCTTAGTTGGATCAGACATCCATGTGAGAAATTTCACAATCAAGAACTGTAAAACTGGCATCTATGTTAGAAAATCAAGTCTCTGTACAGTAGGTGAGAACTGGGTGGAGGACTGCGAGTATGGGATCCGCGTCAGCGAATCAAGTAACTGCACAATCCGCGGTAACCACGCAATGAGAAACTCGGGGTATGGAATCAACGTAAACGCATCACACAGTATCTTAGTTGAGGATAATGGCGCAAGCGAAAATAACTTCGATGGACTCGGGCTTCTAATGTCGTCCAACTGCACAGTGAAAGGGAACACTATCAACGATAATGAGCTGTTTGGCATCTGGATCGGCGCTTCACCAATGAACGTGATCTTCCACAATAACGTCTTTGGAAATGGAATTCAGACCGCAAGCAACACGGCGAACAGATGGAGTGCTGATCATGAAGGTAACTACTGGGGAGACTACAATGGTGTAGACAGCTTTGGAAACGATGGGGTCGGCGATGAACCGTACATTATAGATGAAGAGACAGGTCAGCAGGACGATTTCCCGCTGATGCAGCCTTTCGTCAACGCAGCTTACTTGAGGATAGATACTGAACCACCAACAGCAAGATTCACCTATACTCCACAGGAAGCATCAGTTGGCGAAAACATGAGCTTCGATGCGTCAAACTGTGAGGATACTGTTGGAAAAAACTCAATCGTGGATTACATTTGGGACTTCGGAGACGAGGCTGAGGCGTCAGGAATAGTTGTCGACCACAGCTACGATGAGGCAGGAAACTACACTGTTATGCTGACGGTTGCAGACGTTGCAGGAAACGAGAATAGTACATCTGAAGTTGTAGAAGTCCATTTCTCAGCAACTGGGCCTATGGATAACCGATTGCTGCTTCTGGGAGCGGCAGGCGGAATAGCTACTGCAGTTCTCCTGTTCATATTCTGGAGGCGAGGAAGACGACGTCATCCGTAAGTACATAGGCGCGTTGGAGGTCTGCGCACAACGATGAGGAAGTTGGCTTTCATGCTGTTCTTGGCAGGTTTTCTCGTAGTCCTTCCCATAATGCTCCGTTTTTGTAATGTCTGTAGCGCAGAAGGGGAGGTGATTTTCATCAGAGCCGGAGGAGATGTAGATCCATCTCACTCAAACATCACAAGGAACGGAGATGCTTACGTTTTAGTTGGCACTGTTGAATGCGAAATCGTTGTCGAAAGAGATAACATTGTGATTGATGGAGGAGGACACACCATACGAGGGACCAACTCGTGGGATTCCAAGGGGGTACACCTATCAAACGTGCATAATGTTACAGTAAGAAACGTGAACATTGAAAGATTCTGGTTCAGTGTATACATGAACGCAACATCAGCCTGCACTATTCAAGATAACAGCCTGGTGAGAAGCCATCGAGGGGCGAAGCTTACGAATTCGTGGGGTAACATGATCAAGGATAATATTGTGGAAAGGGGGACTACAGCGTTTTATCTCAAGTCCTCTCACAGTAACACTATTTTTAGGAACAGAATAGAATTCAATACGTGGAATGGAGTGCAACTATACGCATCCTCAAACAACACGATCGAAGAGAACTACATCGAGAGCAACCGCAGAGCAGGAATCGTGTTTGAATCACATTCGAAGAACAATACTGCGATGAGAAACATAATTGTAAACCAGACTTTCGGAATAAACTTCGGCAACATGTCGAACTACAATCAGGTCATTGAAAACAACATCACAGGCAACATTTACGGCGTTTATCTTAACGGGCTCACAATCGGTGTCTCAGGCAACGCTCTCTTTCACAACTGGTTTGTAAACAACACGAACCACGTATTTCCGCGAATATCATTGGTAAACACGTGGGATGCAGGTTATCCTTCAGGAGGCAACTTCTGGGACGACTACGTCGACGTAGATGTCTATGGTGGCCCCAGTCAGAATGAAACGGGAAGCGATGGCATATGGGATCATCCGTATCTCATTGATGAATTAAATCAAGACAGGTATCCAATTGTACCGGAATTCTCCTCCAACGTGTTTCTCTTCGTGTTTCTATCAGCAACATTGATCATTGGGATGCTGGGAAGACGCGCTCTTAGAAAGCATACTTCATCAACGCCGTAGATGAATTATTCAGCCCTTCGGTGTGCGCCAAGTGTTCGGGTTCCGGTATTCTACCTTTGGACCATTTTGCCAAAGGCCTTCTGCAAGTTTGAGGAAGTCTTTGCTTGAGAGCCTTGTGCGGGTACGAGGGTTATGAGATGGTGCCTGACCCACGCGAAC
>JAGLZJ010000166.1 GCA_023131555.1 Candidatus Bathyarchaeota archaeon
GCTTGCTTATCAAGTTAGGCGTTGCGCGTGCATTATGTAAGGTATACTTTAATTTTTGTACTATTATGTTCGCGTAACTTGATTGCAGGTACATTCGTGGATTCTAAGAGAAGTATTCAGGTTGTTTCTAGCTTGTATAGAACTTTCAGACCCTTCAAGGTTTCATGGACTGCCGTGCCTATTTGCAGGATTTCTCTTAGGTCGACTGATCGTCCCCATTCATACACATGGTCATATTGTCCTCTTATTGGCTTGAAGCCCATGGCTCTGAGTTTCTCAGCTACCGTTGTAGGGTTGGTTCCCTCACTATCAAACCAGAGACTTAGGTATGTTTTCACGAGTTTAACACCTCTTCGCTATCGCTTTCTAAGTCCATTTATGTTTTTCTGAAGCGTTTTATGTATGCGGATGCAGGTGCTTGAGTGCAACTTCCGTAGTAGATTGTTTAGGCTTAAGAAGCAGATTCCGCAAATAATATGTGGCGTGAATGAATTGACCAAGTGTCCAAAATGCGGAAAAGAAGCAGGGGACTTCTACTATTGTGTGGACTGCGGCATTCTCATTAGAGAAGAATGCCCTAGCTGCGGAAATTGGGTAGATGTTGAGATGAAGACTTGCTCAAAGTGTGGAAAACCCAATAGACTGCACCAAGCTTCATCGTAAGGCTTTCAGAGTGATCAATGAGAGCGACCTCGTTTAAACTGATGTTAAAGCGACATCTGGAAACGTTAAAATGCCACTGTTCAGCATTGGAATAGAAAGTGAATCTGATGAGCACCGAGAAAGAAGACCCCATCATACTTCACAAACAAGGTAATGCCTTATACGAGAGTGGAAAATTCGAAGAGGCTGCCGAGAACTTCCTCAAATCTTCAGAACTGTATAGAAAAAAGAACAACTTCTTTGACTCATCAAATATGGCTTACAAAGCAGGAGAATGTCATTTCATGCAGAAAAACTATGACAGCGCCATCGAGCTCTTCGAGAAATCCGCTGAAATCTCATTCCAGAAGGGATTTGATCGCTTCGGTGTCAGCGCATTAGAGTACATCGCAGACTGCTACAAAGGTCTAAACAAGGAGAAAAGCGACGAGGCCATTGAGATTCAGAAGAAGATCAAAGAAGTAAAAGACAAGCTGTCGAAGCAGTTTTAGATCAAATATTCATTCACGATTCCATCGATGTCTGGAAAAAACTTTATACGAGCGATCTAAATGCCAACAGATTTCAGAAGTCTCGCCGAGCTTTGCGAAACACTGGAATCAACGAAGAAACGGAAGGTAATGACAGAAAAAGTTGCTTCCTTCCTCAAGGCAATAGACCCAAGAGAGATCGAACCAGCTGTCTTAATGACACTTGGCAGGATACTGCCCAGATGGGATCAGAGAGTCCTAGAAGTCAGCTGGGTCACGCTTCTTAAAACGATCAATAAGATCACTGACTCTGAAGTTAATTCTTTCTCACGTGCTGTCACAGAAACCGGAGACCCAGGTGACGCTGTAAGACTTCTCTTCAGGAAACAGAAGATCAGAAAACAGTCCGTGCTTTTCACCAGTCAACTGACGATACTCAAGGCGCATGAGCTGTTCCAAGCGGTTATCCAAACGTCTGGTGAAGGATCTAGAGAGAAAAAGGAACGATTACTTTACACCCTCCTCAGTATGGCGACACCCCTTGAAGCGAAGTACATTACAAGAATCTTGATGCGCGATATGAGAATCGGCTTCCAAGAAGGCTCAATGGAGCTAGCTGTGGCGAAAGCTTTCGATATCTCAGTTGACTTGGTACGTGAGGCAACTATGTTTTCAGGAGATGTAGCTGAGATTGCAGGGCTGGCTAGGACTAAAGGAAGGAAAGGCTTGCGGAATGTTAGACTGATGCTTCTTAGACCGGTTAAACCGATGTTAGCTCAAGTGACTCCATCGCCGAGAGATGCCTTGAAGGAGCATGGTGGAGAAACAGCCTTTGAGCAGAAGCTAGACGGCGCGCGAATTCAGATCCATAAATCGGGAAAGCTAGTGAAAATCTTCAGTCGACGCCTTACGGATGTGACAGAAAGCTTGCCGGAAGTTGTGGAACTTACTCAAAAAGAGATTCATGAAGATAACATCCTCCTTGAAGGCGAGGTAATAGCAGTAGGCAAGAACGGAAATCCGTTGCCGTTCCAGCACCTAATGCGCCGTTTCGGAAGAGTCCGTGAAGTCGAACAGGCGCGTTTAGATGTTTCCATCAAGCTCTTTTTATTCGACATACTTCTCGTCAACGAAGAGGTTTTGATCAAAGAACCGACTAGTGTAAGAAGAAAAAAACTTGAGGAGACTGCAGGATCCATACCGATTGTAAAACAGATGGTCACTAAGAATGCCGAGATTGCA